>JAISXZ010000178.1 GCA_031270275.1 Eubacteriales Family XIII. Incertae Sedis bacterium
TGTACTCCTCGAGCGACTTGCGAAGCGCGTACAGCATCATCTCGCTGTCGCTGCAGTCGTCGTATATCCTGCTCAGGTTGCGCCATAGCCGCGCCGTGATCCTCTGATGCTCGTAGAAGCACACCGGCGCGCTCAGTATCGCGAGGTAGTAGCCCGCAAACACCGAGAACGTGTCGCGGCCCACGCCGCTGTTTATGCTGACCTCGTCCTTGTAGGGCGCCAGGGCGCCGCCGAGCGCGTCCACCATACGCCTCGTCACCTCTATGTCCCTGAACAGGTCGCCCATGGCGCTGTAGAGGCAGGACGGGCAGCTGATGACCTCGTAGTACATGGGTTCCACGTCCCTGTAGCGTATGCGCATGTCGTCGTCCTTGGATTCCTGGACGAGCTTGGATTCCAGCACCGATATGTTCTTGAAGGAATGGCCGCACATGGGGCATTTTACGGTATCCTCCAGCAGATAGTCCATGAGGCTGTTGTCGATGGGCAGGATATAGTTGCCGTGGCCCTCGGGGAAGATCGGGCTGCTGCCCGACACGGCTAGGCCGCTGTCGGACGGCGCGGCGCCGTTGTCCTCGAAAAGGGCGCCCTGCGGCGAGTCCAGCCGCCTGCACAGCCCCTCGATGATCGAAAACGTTATCTGGGGCTGGGTGACGAAGAAGTCGATCACGTTCCTCTTGCTTATCTCGAGGACTATGACGTCGGAGCGCGCAACCACGGTGACGGGCCGCTTCCTGCCGAGGAACAGCCCCATCTCGCCAAAAAAGCCGCCCGGCTCGAGCAGGGCGGTCTGGATTTCGTTGAGCATCTTGTAGTTTCTGTATGAAGCGGCGCTGCCCTGCAGCACTATGTACATCCTGTCCGAGGCCGTGTCGCCCTCGAGTATGATCGTCTGCCCCTTGAGAAATTTCTTGACGCTGGACGACTTATGCAACGACCCTGCTTCCATGTGAGGGCATCTCCTTTCACACCCGACGAAAACCCCGCCGCGTCCCGTTGCGCGGAGCACTGAGCTTCCCTAAAAACAGGATAACATTTATTCGTCGAAATGTCAAAGGCGGATTTGGGAACGGGCCGGACATGGCGGCAGGGGCGGCAATCCTGCCGCCCCTGCCGCTGCTGCGCCCAGGACGCGTATCCGCGAGCGGGGCCGCCGCCCCGGCGGCCCCGCTCGCCCGTTCCGCTTATGTTCCGCGTCGCGGCGGATACTACATTTTCGCGAAGCCCTGGCTGAGGTCCGCGTCCTCCGGCCTTACGCCCTTTGTCCTTCTTGCGATCTTGTAGGCAAGGAAGACCAGTATGAACAGCACGGCGCCCACGTAGGCCACGAAGAACCCCAGCACGCTGAAATCGTCGTTGACGAAGAACTGCCCCACTATCACGACGAGGCAGAGGGCCATTGCCAGCACCGGGCCGAAGGGATAGAACATGGCCTTGTACTTCAGCTCGTTCAGGCTGTGGCCCTGCGCCAGGAACGCCTTGCGGAATTTATAGTGGCTGATGGCGATGCCGAGCCAGGCTATGAAGCCCGCGACGCCGGACGCGTTTACGAGCCAGATGTACACCGTGCCCTCGCCCGCCAGCGAGCCGAGGAAGGCGACCATTCCGATGGCGGTGGTCAGGAGCAGCGCGTATATCGGCACCCCGCGCCTGTTCACGTGCTTGAATATCTTGGGCGCCTTGCCCTCCATCGCCATCGAGTACAGCATGCGCGTCGAGGCGTACATGCCCGAATTCGCGCAGGACAGCACGGAGGTCAGGATGACGGCGTTCATCAGGGCGGCCGCGAAGCCTATGCCCGCGCGGTGGAAGATCAGGGTGAACGGGCTCACGGAGACATTCTCGATGCCCGTCTGCAGCAGATTGGGGTCATTGTAGGGAAGCAGGAAGCTGATGACCAGTATGCCGCCGATGTAAATCAGCATTATGCGCACGAACACCGTCTTTATCGCCTTGGGGATGCTCTTTTCGGGATGCTCCACCTCGCCTGCGGCAATGCCTATGAGCTCTGTCCCCTGAAAGGAGAATCCCGCAATCATGAATATGCTTATTATGGCCGCGAAGCCCCCAGGGAAGGGCGCGTCGCCTATGGTCCAGTTGGTGAAGCCGGGCGACGGGCCGCTCATGGCCCCGAATATCATGAGCAGGCCTACGATGAGGAAGACTATTATGGTAAGGACTTTTATTCCGGCAAACCAGAACTCGCTTTCGCCGTAGGCCCCCACGGAGAAGAAGTTGAGCAGGAAAAGCACGAGCAGGAACAGGGCGCTCCATATTATCTTCTCCTGCGGCGACATGGCGCCGCGCCAGAAGCTTATGACTATCACGCCCGCCTCCAGCTCCGCAGCCACCGTTATCGCCCAGTTGTACCAGTAGTTCCACCCTAGGGCGAAGCCCAGCGCGGGATCCACGAACTTCGTGGCGTATGTCTCAAAAGAGCCGGTCACAGGCATGTACGTGGACATCTCGCCCAGGCTGGTCATAAGAAAGAAGACCATAAGCCCTATGACGCCGTAGGCCAGCAGCGCCCCCCCAGGGCCGGCCTCGTGCAAGGAGCCGCCGACGGCTACGAACAGCCCCGTCCCTATGGCCCCCCCGATCGCGATCATGTTGACGTGCCTTACCTTTAGGCCCCGCTTTAGACCGCCGTCCTCAATAGCGTTCATAACACAATCCTCCCTTTCCCTTTTTGAACAATCCGATTTGCGCTCCGCGCCCCCGATCAGGCAAGCCGATCCGGCAGGCCGATCCGGCGCTTTGCGCGCTTCGTAGGCGCAGATGAGCCGCAGCCATCCCCCCTTAGGAAATGTTAAATAATAACCTGCACATTTGGCTTGCCCTTTTGCGCCCCGGCTGCGTTGCCGGAACCCGTGAATCCTACAAGTATTCGCGGAACCCGGCGCCTTGCCGGGACACAAAATTGCTGCGCCAACTGCACACTTTATTTCTTAACAGTTCCTTGCGCCTT
>JAISXZ010000068.1 GCA_031270275.1 Eubacteriales Family XIII. Incertae Sedis bacterium
CTACAGTCTGGAATGCCGCGCGATTTTTTCGCCTGCGGCGAAAACGCGCATGGCGGATTGTACCACTTTGTGGTACAATGGTCTCGCAGGCCCTGCGGCAGCCCCGGCCGGCGGCGCGCGGGCGCGCAAGGAGGATGGCATGACTGCCCATACCGACGGATACCAGCGCGGCGTGGCGGCGCTATGGCGCCGATACGTCGAAAACGGCGAGGAAATGCCGGAGGCCCCGCCCGACGGCATACGCCCCGCGATATACAGCTCGTGGCGGCGCTCGAGGGCCAACGGGGTGTCCCCGCTGGAGGTCAAGGACAGGGCGCTGGAAAGCGGCGAGCTGGCGGCCGCGATAGCCATGAACGCGCCCCTGATATCGGTCGCGCGCTCGTACATACAGAATCTGTACCGCTTCATGGGGACCTCCGACTTTATCATAGCCCTGACGGACAGCAGGGGCTACGTCATCGAGCTTGTCGGCGGCGGCGGCCTTATCGGGGAAAGGGCGCACAGGAGCGCGCTGGCGATAGGCTGCAACAGGAGCGAGCGGCACGCGGGGACCTGCGGCATAGGCGTCGCCCTCGCGACGGGCGAGCCGGTCCAGGTGTGGGGCTTTGAGCACTACATAAGGCCGCACCACGACTACGTGTGCTCGGCCGCGCCGATAAGGGGCAAGGGCGGGGCCATAATGGCGATCATGGCCGCGATAGGCCCGGGGGAGGACTCCACGCGCCACACGCTGGCCATGGTGTGCGCCGCCGCGGACGGCATCGAGAAAGAGATGGAGATGCGCGAGGCCTACGAGAAGATGTTCATAATCAACAACCAGATGGGCAAGGCGCTCGAAGCCATCTCCTCCGGAATAGTGATGTTCGACAGCCTCGGCATAATAACCCAGTGCAACAGGGGCGCGGCAAGGATGCTGCGGCTGCCCTACGACGAGATAGCCGGCAGCAATATAGCCAACGTGCTGGACATGGGGACCTGCAGCGCGGATCTTCTTTCGATGCAGGGAAGCGTATCGAACCTGGAGGTCTCCGTCGCGAACGCCGCGGGCGCAAGGCTGAGCCTCTCGGTCTCGGCGTCCATCATACGCAACGAGGGCGGCGAGAAAAAGTCCACGGTGCTCGTTATGGACGAGCAGCGCAGGCTCAACAAGATGGCGACGCGCATAAGCGGCTTCATCGCCCGATACACCTTCAGCGACATCATAGGCGGCTCCTCTGAGTTCGACGAGATCAGGGCCATGGGCGCCATGGCGGCCCAGAGCGGCTCCAACGTCCTGATACTCGGCGAGAGCGGCACGGGGAAGGATCTCCTGGCCCAGGCCATACACAACGCCAGCGCCAGGGCCTCCGCCCCCTTTATCGCCATAAACTGCGGCTCGCTCCCCAAGGGCCTCGTGGAGAGCGAGCTGTTCGGCTACGAGAGGGGGGCCTTCACAGGGGCGCACAAGGACGGCTGGCCGGGCAAGTTCGAGCTCGCCGAGGGCGGCACCGTGTTCCTCGACGAGATAGGCGACATGCCCATCGAGATGCAGGCGTCCCTGCTCCGCGTGATACAGACGCGGGAGATAATGCGCATAGGCGGGAAGGCGTCAAAGCCCGTCGATGTCAGGATAATCGCCGCCACCAACAGGAACCTGGCCGCCCTGATAGACGAGAACCGCTTCCGCAGGGATCTCTACTACCGGCTCAACGTGCTGACCTTCTCGCTGCCGCCCCTGCGCAGGCACATGTCCGACCTGCCCGCCCTAGCGAGGCACTTCATATCCGAGCGCTGCGCGAGGGCGGGCATGGAGGCGAGGGGCATCTCGCCGGGCGCGCTCGACTGCATGATGCGCTACGCCTGGCCGGGGAATATACGCGAGCTCGAGAACGTCATAGAGCGCGCGCTGAGCCTGGCGTCGGAGGGCTTCATAACGGAAAGGGAGCTGGGGCATGAGATGCTTGGGCGCGCGGGGGGCGTGGCCGGGGGCGGCCTCGCGGACTCCCCCCGCTCATCGGCCCGCCCAGGCGGCGCAAGGGCGCCTATGGGCGCGGGGCGGGGCGGCGCCTACGACACGATAGTCGCGGCGCTGAAGAACGAGCGCGGCAACGTCACGCGCGCCTCGCTGCGGCTCGGGACGCCCAGAAGGACCCTGTACAGGCACATAAAGAAGTACGGCATAGAGGTGGGTGACTTCCGCCTCTGGTAGGCGCGGCGCCTGAACGGCGACGTTTGACGTTTATGGAGGGAAGATGCGGATAGCGGTGATAGACGGCCAGGGTGGCGGCATAGGCCGCGCCATAGTGGAGAGGCTGAAGGCCGCCGTGCCCGGCGCCGAGGTGCTGGCGCTCGGCACGAACTCGGCGGCGACGGGGCAGATGCTGAAGGCGGGCGCCGACGAGGGCGCCACGGGCGAGAACGCCATCGTCCACGGCGTCAGGCAGGCCGACGTGATCGTGGGCGTCATAGCCATACTGAGCGCCAACTCGCTCATGGGCGAGCTCAGCCCCAGGATGGCCCTCGCCGTGAGCGAAAGCCCCGCCTTCAAGGTGCTGCTCCCGGTGAATCGCTGCGGCATACATGTCGTCAGCGTCCCCGACGTCCCGCTCGGGACGCACATCGAGAACGCCGTGGCCGCGATAAAGGGCTTCGCTCCCTAAGCCCTTTCGCCGTCTCAGAACGAATCTAGTCGTAATACGCGTCCGGCGCCCTTTTCAGCGTCACGAACTGCTCCAGATCGTGGCCGAAAACGATCTTGGAGCCCGTCTTTTTCGCATATTCGGCGATGAAGCCCGCGCTCTTGATGTAGCCGACGGAATCGAAGATCAGGCCGGGGATGCGGATCGGCGGGCCGAGATTCTTGGAACAGTACAGCGCGTCGGCCGAAAACAGGAAATTGCCCGACTTGGGCAGGCTGACGGAAAATCCCGTCATCGAGAACGTATGCCCCGATCCCAGCGTCACGGCCTTGACGCCGTCCGCGATCTCGTACTCCCTGAAATCCTCGGTCAGAAGCCGCCAGTTCATGCCCGCCGCGAGAAAATCCTCGAAGTCCGCGTACTTGTAGGGGCCGGGGCCGAATCCGCGCAGGCCGTACAGCTTCATCGCGTTCGCGAACTCCCTCTCCGCCACGACGATCTCCGCGTTTTTGAAAAGGTAGAGATAGCCCACGTGGTCGCAGTGCATGTGGGACAGCACGACGCATTTCACGTCGGAGGGCCTGATCCCCATTTTTTCAAGCCGCGCGGGAAGGATGGCGTCCTCCCCGCTCACGAAGGGGGAGGGCGTGTCCTCATCGTCCGGTATGACGGATTCCCTGATGTTGCAGCCTGTGTCATAGAGGATGTAGCCGTCCTTGCTTTCGACCAGCGTGGCAGTGACAGGGAACTCGATCCACTGCGCGACAGGGTTCTGGTTGCGCAGCGTGCCTCCATGGATCCCCGCCACGAAGGCGGACTCGTCCACGTACATCCTCCCCAGGTCAAGTATGTGCATTTTCATAACCATACCTCCTCTGTCGCCGGCGCCGTCGCGACGCCCCGCTTTGCCTGCATCCGCCTGCATCCGATCACCGCAATTCTCGCATATGGCCGCCCTGCGGTAAAGCAAGAATTATTGATGGCATCCACAAATAGAAATTGTGGCATCCATCAAATAGATTTGGTTTACCTGAAATCCTGTAATGGCATATTATAGAGGCATGGACGCGCCGTTTCAGGCCTCGTCGTCCTGCCCGTCGGTATTTTTCATATTTTTCGTTAGGGATCATGGAGGATGCAACTATGAGCACAACGCAACGCTTCATTCCGAAGGTCCCCGCCGCATCTTGGGGGGCCATGGTCGTGCTGTGGCTGGTCTTCGCCATGAACAGCACGGTCAGGGAACTGTTCAACCGTACATCGCCTCTTATGGTCGGGGAATTCCAGATCGACGCCGACAGTATGGGCCTGTACGGCACGATCATGCAGATCGCGATGGGTCTGCTGCCGCTTCTTTTCACCACATGGTCGGACAAGAAGGGGCAGGGATGGCAAAGGAAGTACAGCATGATCTGGGTGGCTGTGGGCTACATGGTGCTGACCTTCCTTGTAGGGCTCGGCTTCGTGTCGAGCGGCATCATCGTCATCGTCGTGCTGCTGACGGTGCGGAACCTCTTTGCGGGCGCGGGCGAATCGCTCGAATGCACGGCCATCATCGAATGGTGGCCCAAGGAGGCAAGGGGCTGGGCGGCCGGCCTGCATCACACCGGCTATCCCTGGGGGACTCTCGTCACGGGCCTGATCATCTCCGTCATGCTGGCAAAGACCAACAACGACTGGAGGATGCCCTTCCTGATCATGCCACTCGTCGCGATTCCGATCTGGATCGTCTACTGGAAATTCTCGAGCAAGAAGAACTTTGAGAGCTACCAGGAAAAATCGTCCGCGATGGGCCTGACGCCCACGCTCGATTCCGCGGACAGCAGGGAGGAGATGGAGCTGTCCAAGCGCGAGGGCAACCTCATGCGCTGCCTGAAAAACTCGAATGTCGTGGCGGCGACCATCGTCACGATCATCGCGCTCGTCATGTTCCTGGGCATCAACTTCTGGCTCAATCCCTACCTCGCGTTCGTCGCCGAATACGACTACGGCCAGGCGGCTGCCTATTCCCTGCTCTACACGATCACGGGCGGCCTTGGCCAGGTCATCTGGGGCAGGATATCCGACTACATAGGCCGCAAGACCAGCCTTTTGTTCTGTTTCGCGTGGCTTGCCATCTGGGTGCTTTTCCTGCCGCAGGTAAAGGCGGGCCTGGGGGCGCTCGTGGGGATACAGCTCGCGATAGGCTTCTGTGAAAACGCGCTCTTTGCCCTGATCTACGCTATGGTGCAGGACAGCGCCCCCAAGGGTGCCATCGGCACGGCGATGGGGCTCAACGTCACGGCTTCCATAGTCGGCGCCTTCACGCCCGCGATACTCGGCGGGCTGATCGCCGCGGGCGGCGGCTGGAATTCCGCGAACGGATATCAGACGGGCGTCGTCTTCATGTGCGGATGCATGATCGTCGGCTTCCTCATCATACTGCTTTTCAGCCACGAGACGATAGGCAAGCGGCGCGGAAAAGACTGGGCCCTCGTTTCGTTCAGGTCTTCGGGCATCGAGGACGCGCGTGGCAGGTAAGGCGCATCGTCCTGGAGGGCCGCTTTGATCGGCGTAGGCGAGCGATAGCGGTGTATTGCTCCACCGACTAAACATTGCGCGTCTTGGCGGCTATTTTGACGCCTTGCTTCGTTGCAAAGCCTCGCCGAACCTA
>JAISXZ010000124.1 GCA_031270275.1 Eubacteriales Family XIII. Incertae Sedis bacterium
CTTAGGAACTGTCGAAAAATAAAGTGTACAGTTGGCGCAGCAATTTTGTGTCCCGGCAAGGCGCCGGGTTCCGCGAATAATTGTAGTATTCAAGGGTTCCTGCAACGCAGCCGGGGCGCGAAAGGGCAAGCCAAATGTGCAGGTTGTTTTTCGACAGTTCCTTAAGAAGGGACAATTCCATGAAAAGGCGCATTTTAGCCGCCGCGCTTGTCGCGGCAATGGTCCTCGGGCTTGCCGCGTCAGGCGCCTGGGCGCTGGGCGGGGAGCTTGGCGATGTCGGCGCCGCCCACCCAAATTATGAGGCCATCAGGGCATTGACGGAAACGGGCGTCATGAGCGCCTACCCCGATGGCACGTTCAGGCCGGAGCAAGCCATGACCCGCGCGCAGTTTGTGGTGGCGCTGCTGCGCGCCAAGCAAGGCGGCTCGACCTACCCGCACGATCTTGTATTTTACCACGACATCCCTGCGGATTACTGGGCCGGCTGGCATATCAACGCCTTTGGCCATGCCTACTCCGGCGGCAGTGTCAGCTCCGGTTTTGTGGGCATCGCGCTCGAAGGGGCTTATTTCCCTCCGCGTTTTTATCCGGAAGGCGCGCTCACCTGCGGCCAGGCCATCGATCAGGTGGCGTTGACGAATTATACGCCGGAATTGGCCGGGCGTATCGGCGAGGGCGCCGGCGACAGGGACGCGGCGCTGACACGGGGGGCATTGGCGCGGATCCTTTACAACGTGGCGCTGATCCCGGACGACCATCCGAAATACAATTATAGGGGCTGGTGGCTGGGCGGCGCGTTCAGCAGCATAGACCTTGGCTACGAGCCCAGCGACAAGCCTGTCTTCATTCCCGGAGAGCTGGATGAACATAGGCCCATGGAATACAGGGACAGCTATGTCGCGTACAGCGCGGCCGACAGAGCCTTCATCATGTCCGCGCCCACGGAGCTGAACAGCGAGGACGCGGGCCTGGGCGAGGACATATGGCTTTCGACAGGCAGCATCGCGCAGTTCAGGGACATGGCAGGGCATTTCGCCTTCGCCTACGCGGGAGAGCAAAGCGTCTACATCCGTCAGGGCGGCAGGGAGCTTAAAATAGAAAAGATCTTCCCGCTCTTTGGCTCCGCCACCCAGGATGAGGCAGGCAATTTCTATATCGCCTGGGGGCGGGAGAACGCGACCGGGGATCCGAACGTAGAAAGCCTGTTTGTTTCCAAGTACAGCTACGAGGGGAAGCTGATCGCCAGCGCCGGCTTCAAGGAGGCGCAAGCCCTGCCTTTTAATGCGGGAAACTGCGACTTGGCCATCGGGAACGGCGTTTTGGCCGTGCATTTCGCGTTTTTGCGCCACGACGGGCACCAAGAGTCCTCCACCGTCGCGGTCAACATCGACGATATGTCCCGCCGGGATATTTTGGGATCAGGCGCCAGCCATTCCTTTGCCCAGCGCGTGCTGTGGTGGGACAAATACAGCTGCTTTGCCTTCGCCGATCTGGGCGATGCGAGCCCCCGCGGATTTGTTCTCGCTACGGGGGTTCCGACGCCCTCTTACAGCGGGCAGATCGGCATCCCTGGCTCCACCATTGTGCCTTTCGGCTTTTGGCTGCCCCCGGACAAATTCGCCGATATGCTTGTCGTCAACGACACCAACTCGCAAATGGGCGGGATCGCCTTCACTTCCCGGGGCCTGGCGCTGGTCGGCGCCTCGGCCAAGAGCTACAGCGCCGCAGCCTATGAAGAAAACGAGAATCTCTTCATCCAAATCATTGATGACGGGACGCCTTCCCTTGATGAAGGCCCGGAGCTCTTCGTGACCAAGGGGGAGCGCAGCGGCACGCACCAGCGCCGCAGCACGGATGAGCCAAGCGCGGTAACGGATTACGGCGTCCAGTGGCTGACGGATTATGGGACGGAAAACGTATACGCGCCCCAGGTGGCGGCGACGGACGACGACCGGCTCGTCGTCCTCTGGCAGACGGTCGCAGACAGCTATTACATGATTCTGGACTGCGACGGGCAGGTTCTGAAGCCCGCCACAGCGATGGGCGGCAAAAGGCTGGTGGCCGGCGTCGGGCCGGTCTACGCGGACGGCGCGGTCTACTGGCTGGGCACGGACTGGAACAGCGGGGGAAAGGCCAGGATCCATAGGCTCGCCATACCGCTGGCGGACGGCGCGGGGGCGGCTTCCCCCGCAGGCGCGCTCGCAGCGCAGCCGACCGCGTCCACTGTTCTCGTCGACGGCAAGGATATCGCCTTCGACGCCTACAACATCGGCGGCAGCAACTACTTCAAGCTGCGGGATCTGGCCTACGTCCTCTCCGGTACGGAAAAGCAGTTTGAAGTCGGCTGGGACGGCGCGGCCAATGCCATAGCGCTCACAAGCGGAAAGCGGTATACCGCCGTCGGCGGCGAAATGGAGGGCAAGGGCTCGGGGAGCAGGAGCGCGGCGGCTACAAGCACGAAGATATATCTCGACGGCAAGGAGGTCACGCTCACCGCCTACAACATCGGCGGCAACAACTACTTCAGGCTGCGCGACATCGGGCAGGCGTTCGGCTTCGGCGTGGACTGGGATGGGGCCAAGAACACAATAGTCATTGACACAGGCAAAGGCTACACGCCGGAATAAACGGCGTGGCGGGTGGGCAGCAACCGCCGGGCGGCGGGGCCCCACTCACGGATCGTGGGACAGCATCTTGCCTAGGAAGGCCCGGACCCGCGGGTGCTCCGGTTCCACAAAGACCTCGTCCGGTTTCGCGTCCACGAGGATACTGCCCTCGTCCATGAAGATCACGCGATCCGATATCTCCCTGGCGAAGCGCATCTCGTGCGTGACGATGATCATCGTCATGCTCTCCGCCGCCAGCTGCTTGATCACCTGAAGCACTTCCCCGATTAGCTCCGGGTCCAGGGCCGAAGTGGGCTCGTCGAACAGCATGATCTCAGGCTCCATGGCCAGCGCCCGCGCGATGGCCACCCGCTGCTGCTGCCCGCCGGAAAGCTGGCTCGGGTAGGCGTCCCGCTTGTCCGACAGGCCGACCTTTTCGAGCAGGGCGAGGGCTCTCCCCTCCGCCGCGCCCTTCGCCTCGTTTTTGACCGTGATCGGCGCCTCCATGAGGTTTTCCAGCACGGATTTATGGGGGAACAGATTGAAATTCTGAAAAACCATGCCCAGGCGCCTGCAGATCGCCAGCACATCCTTGTTCTTCCCGTATACGGCCCTGCCCGAAGCGTCCGCCCTGGCGATGTACGCGCCCTCGAAGCTGATGCTGCCCCTGTCCGCCGTCTCCAGGTGGTTCAGGCAGCGCAGCAGGGTGCTCTTCCCGGATCCGGAAGGCCCGATCACCGACAGGATTTCACCCCTGCCCACCCGGAGATCGATCCCCTTCAGCACGTGCAGCCTGCCGAAGGACTTATGCAGATTTTCGACCCGAACGATTTCCATGTTCAGAGAGCTTCCCTCTAATTCCTGTAATAGGCGTATCGCTTCTCCAAGGCGCGGAAGATCTGGATGATCACGAAGGTGAAGCAGAGGTAGATCGCCGCAGCTATGACGAGGCCCTCGATCCGCACGTCCCTGGAGACCGTCACCTGGGCGTTGCGCATGATCTCCGTCACGGTGATGACCGAACACAGGGCGGTGTCCTTGATGAGGGTGATGGCCT
>JAISXZ010000144.1 GCA_031270275.1 Eubacteriales Family XIII. Incertae Sedis bacterium
GATCGGGTTCTGGGGGCGATTTTGGCTCCCGGAGCGTACTGCTTGGTACGTGAGGAAGCCAATAATCGCAGCCAGGTTCCGAGATGGGCAAAAATGGCGTGGCGGGTGAGTAGTAACAATCGCGCCGGCCTACAGCTCATCCGCAAGCTTCCCGAAGGCGGGCAGCGAGCGCTCTATCGTGTCCGGCGACACGCAGTACGCGAGGCGCGCGTAGCCCTCGCAGCCGAAGGCCGAGCCGGGGACGACGAGGATGTTCCGCGCCCTGGCCGCCTCGACGAAATCCTTCTCCGGGACGGGGCACCTGAGCCATAGGTAGAACGCCCCTTGGGGAAATACGCAGTCGAATCCGCAGGCCGCAAGCCCCCCGTATAGCAGGTCCCTGTTCCGCTGGTAGGCCCCGACATCGACCTCGGCGCCCAGGCATCTGGCGACGGCGCGCTGCATCAGCGAGGGCGCGTTGACGAAGCCGAGCATGCGCGTCGCTATGCAGGCGGCGTCAAAGATGAGCCTGGATTCGCTGGCCTCGTCCGGTATCGCTATGTATCCTATGCGCTCGCCCGGCAGGGAGAGCGACTTCGACCACGAGTAGCACACGATGGCGTTGTCGTAGAGCCGCGTCACGTAGGGGACCTCTACACCGTCGTAGGCGAGCTCGCGGTACGGCTCGTCCGAAAGGATGTAGACGGCGGAGCCGCCCGCCCGCTGCCATCTGTCGAGGACTGCCGCCAGCCCCGCTATCGTGTCCCTTGAATACACGGCGCCCGTCGGGTTGTTCGGCGAGTTCAGGATGACGGCCTTCGTCCTGGGCGTCAGGGCGGCCGCGAGCCGCCCTGGGTCCGGCTGGAAGCTCGCCTCGTCCGCAGGCACGACGACGAGCCGGCCGCCGTTGCCGGCGACGAAATTCCCGTACTCGACGAAATAGGGCGCGAAGGCTATAACCTCGTCGCCGGGGTCAAGCAGGGTTCTTAGGATCACGTTCAGGGCGCCCGCCGCGCCGACGGACATGATGATGCTGCCCGCCCCGAAGGAGGTTCCGAACCGGGCGTTCAGGGACGCCGCGACGCGGGCGCGCACGTCCTCGTGGCCCGCGTTGCTCATGTATCCGTGCAGCAGCAGGGGATCGTCCTCCTCGAGCGTCTCGGCTATGGCCCGCCTGACCGCCTCCGGCGCCGGGAAATTCGGGTTGCCGAGGCTGAAATCAAAGACATTCTCGCGGCCGTGAAGCGCCGCCAGCCTGTTCCCTTCCTCGAACATCGCGCGTATGGCGGCGCCGCCCTTCACGAGTTCCGCCATCCTGCCCGAGATCATGCCGCGCCCCCGTCCTGCCCCGCCGCCAGCACGGCCCGCCGGACGAGGGCCCGCGCCACGCTGACCTTGTAGGCGTTCTCCGCCAGGGGGGCCGCGTCCCTGAGCGCGAGCCCAGCGGCGGCCCGCGCCGTCTCGTCGTCTATGGGCCTGCCTATGAGGTAGTCCTGCGCCTCGGTCGCCTCGAAGGGCGTGGGCCGGACGGCGCCGAGCACTATCTTCGCGTCCTTCACTATGCCGCCGTCCCTCACGATGTTGACGGCCACCGACAGCACGGGGAAGTCTATGGCCTTCCTCGGCCTGAATTTCCTGTATTCCATATAGGCGCCCTCCAGCGGCGCCGGCACGAATATCTCGGTCACGATCTCGCCCGCCCCAAGGGCCGTCGCGCTTTTCAGCCCGGTCCGGAAGAACCGCGCCGCAGGCAGCTCCCTCCTGTTCGTGCGCACCGTGGCGCCGAGCGCGACGAGCGCGGGCGCCAGGTCCGACGCGCTGACGGCCACGCAGCCGCAGTTGAAGCAGCGGGCCGCCTCGCGCAGCACGGCGTCCCCGTCGAGCCCCTCCGCGACGTCCTCGCCGCAGAGCGTCCTTTCCTCCGGCGGGATCGGCCTTAGTACGGCCGCGTCGGAGTTCTCGAGGGCCGAGGGATCGAAGGCGCAGGGCCTGTCGCCTCCCTCGCCGCCGTCGGGCGCGGGCGCCCGCGCAGCCGCCCCGCCGCCCAGATAGGCCGTTATGGACGCGGCCGCCCGCCGCGCCTGGGCTATGGCCTCTATCACGGTGGCGGGGCCCAGGGCCGCGTCGCCGCCGGCAAACACGCCCCCGAGGGAACAGGCCAGGGATCCGTCCGTAACAAGCCGCTTCCTCCCGTCCGTGTCCAGCGCGTCCCCGTACAGGCCCAGATCCGCCGTCTGCCCTATCGCAACGATGACGCAGTCCGCCGCAAGCGTGCTGCGGCAGCCGAGGTCGATCTCCGTCTTGGTGTCCCTGCCGGCGCCGGAGCGGCTTGCCGCCACGTCCAGCCCCACAAGCCTGCCCCTCTCGACGACGGCGCCGACGGGCGCGAGGGAGTCCGCTATGCGCACCCCCTCCTCGAGGGCAAGGGCCAGCTCCTCCTCATGGGCGGGCATCAGGGCCCTCGGCCTGCGGTACACGACCGTCACGTCCTTCGCCCCCAGGCGCTTGGCCGTGACGGCCACGTCCATCGCGACGTCGCCGCCCCCTATGACCAGCACGCTGTCGCCGGGCTTCCCCTGCTCGCCGACGCTCGCCCTGTAGAGGAAGTCCAGCCCGCTCAGGCAGTGTCCCTCCCCCTCTATGCCGGCCGCAAGCGGCCTCTGCGCGCCGCTTCCGACGAACACGGCGTCGAAGCGCCGCCTGTAGCTCTCCGCCGTGGCGCCCGGATCGCAGCCCTCGCCGAGCGCGAACGCGACGCCCATGCCCTCGAGCGCGGCCTGTATCCGCGCCACCGTGCCGCGCGGCAGCCGGTACGCCGGTATCGAATAGCGCAGCATGCCGCCGGCCTCGCCGTGCAGGTCGAACACCGTAACGGCAAAGCCCTCCGCCCGGAGGAAGAAGGCCGCCGTCAGCCCGGCCGGCCCCGCGCCTATCACGGCCACGGACCTGCCGGACTCCCTTTCAGGCGCCCTGTAGAACGCGTCCGCGCGTTCGAGCATGTAGTCGCCGAGGAAGCGCTCCACCTCGCGTATGCCCACCGCGCCGTCGAACTCGGCGCGGGCGCAGCCGGAGACGCAGGTGCTCGGGCAGACGCGCCCCGTCACGGCCGCCAGCGGGTTGACGCTGAAAAGCAGCCGCGCCGCGCCCTCCACGTCGCCCTGCCGCAGAAGCTCCATATGGCCGGCGACGTCCGTCGTGTTCGGGCAGGAGCTTCGGCAGCCCGTCTCGCCGACGCGGCAGGCGCCCAGTATGGAATGGTACACGTTGTTGCCGACAAAGGCGGGGCAGACCGAGCCGCCCTTGCGGAGGCAGTCGAACCTGTTCTCGGGATAGCGGTAGTACCAGCATCTGGGCTCCTGGCATATGTTCCCCCCTATCGTCGCCATATGCCGTATCTGCGGCGACGCGACGCTTTTCGCGGCGTCGGCGAGCAGCCCCCAGCCCGCGCGGACGAGCGGCGAGTCCGCTATGTCGCAGAGCTTCGCCACGGCGCCTATCGCCAGGCCGCCGCCCTCCTCGCGTATATGGCCCAGATCGAGGCCCTTGATGCTGACGAGGGCCGAGGGCCGGCTGCCGTGTATATAGTCGTGGATCGTCCCGAGGATGTCCGTGCCGCCCGCGAGCACGCGGACGCCTTCGACAGAGGCGCCGTCCGAGGCCTCGGCGACGCTGCCGGCGGACCAGACATGCATTCTATCCGTCATCTCCCATCCTTCCCATACAACGGAGCGTCTCAAAAGAGCGCTCCCTTCAAGGCTGCCCTTCGGGCGCGCCGGTCATCCCCTGGACGCTAGGGCGTCCAGGACCTTCTTGGGCGTGATAGGCAGCGTGTCGAACCTAATGCCTATGGCGTTGTACACGGCGTTCGCTATGGCCGTCGTCGTGCCGGCCGTGGCCGATTCCGCAAGCCCTATCGCGCCGTACTCGCCGGCGCCCCTCCACACCTCGAGCAGGCAGGGGGACACCTCCGGATAGTCGGCCGAGGTCAGCATCTTGTAGTCCAGGTAGTTGCGGTTGAGCGCGGCGCCCGTCCTTCTGTCGTACACAAGGTCCTCCGTAAGCGCCTCGCCGATCCCCAGCGCCTGCGCGCCTAGCTGCTGGCTTTCCGCGCCCGAGGCGTGCATGACCTGCCCCACGTCGTTCGCCAGCACCACATGCCTCACGTCTATCTCCCCCGTCTCGACATCGACCTCCACGTCGGCGAACCAGGCGCCGAAGGATATGCCCGTGACGGTCTTGTTGTTGTCCCTCGTCACGTGGGCGTAGACAGGCACGCAGTCCACGTCCATCATGACGCTCCAGCAGCTCACGCTTCGCGACGGATCGCCCTTCACAAAGACCTTGGCGTCGTCCACGTCGAGCTCGGAGGGATCGGCCCCGAGCATCAGCGCGGCGCGCCTCCGAAACTCGTCCTTGATCTTCTCGGCGCACTCCGGCATGGCCTCGGGCATGAGGAAGGACACGACGCTGTCCGTGGGCGGGCAGTCGCGCAGGCCCGTGTCGGAATCGTTGACCGGGACCCAGTGCACGTCGTCCGGCGTTACGTTGAGAAAGCTTAGGCTCTCCGCGCAGGCCAGCACGCAGGCGCTGTTCCCGCCCGCGCCCGTCTCGCAGGTCGGGGATATCAGCGTCACCGACATGTCGGGGTTGATCCTGAACGCGACCTCCACGCGGCCGCGCGCGTTCTCCTGCCATTCGGCGTGCCACTGGTTCCAGGCCGCCACGCCCAGCCCGCGCTTCCTGTAGCCGCCGCCCGCCGCGTTGTCCGCGGCGCTTCGCCTTTGCTCCCAGCCTATGAGCTCCGCGCCCCTGTCGAGCACGGCCGCCAGGCTCGCGTTGGGGCGCGGGGACCAGGCGTCGCCGAAGTTCTTCTTTATGATGTCCACGGGATCCATGCCCAGCGCCTCCGCGACCATGTCCGAGGCCTGGAACACGGGCCAGCAGAGCTGCAGGTTGCCTATGCCGCGCATTACGCCGCCCGGCATCCTGTTCGTGAAGTAGGCCCTGCTTCTCAGGCGCAGGCTGTCTATCGGCGCGAGGACGCGCCCCGCGCTTTCCTCCACGATGAACTGCACGTTGTACTCTATAGGCCCGTAGTAGCCGCCGAGCGTCCCCGTGCCTACGATGTCCATGCCCGTTATCGTGCCGTCGCTTTTCGCGAACATGTCCATCTCGAAGCGCGTGTAGTTGCGGGTGTCGTGGAATTCCTCGTGCACGTCCATGCGGTATTTGACGGGCCGGCCCGAACGCTTCGAAAGGAAGGCCATGACGATGTAATAGCCGTCCTCCCCCATGTTCCACTTGCCCATATGCGCCCCGCAGTGGCCGTTGACCACGCGTATGCGGTTGATCGGCACGTCCAGGTACTCGTGCAGATACATGCGGGTCTGGTCCGTGTAGTACTGGTTGGTCCAGCAGTCGATGCGCCCCCCGTCCCAATGGATGAGGCAGCCCCGGAAGTCCAGCGTGCCGTGCGACGCGTTCCCCCCGTACACCTTGTCCACATGGACGGCGACGTCGGCCTCCGCCCTGGCCCTGTCCACGTCGCCCTTCTCGAAGGACACGTCGTCCACGAAATCGCCGTGCAGGCGTATCTTGTTCTTGCTGTCGCAAAGCCCGGGGTGGAGGTCCGTCGCCCCCGGCAGGACGGCCTCCTCGGCCTCGAGGAAGGCCGGGCGCAGCTCCCATTCTATCTCGACGAGGGCAAGGGCCTCCCTGACGAGCTCGGGCGTGTCCGCGGCGACGGCGACGCCCATCTGGTCGCCCAGCCACTTCGCGCTCCCCGGCAGGAACACGCGGTCGAAGAAGCGCGGCAGGGTGTCCCTGTGGAGCGGCGTTATGGCCGTGTCCGTCCAGCTGTGGGTCGTGGGCTTAAGCGCGCGTATCTCCGGGTCGTCGTAGCGCAGCACCGCGCGGACGCCCGGCAGGGCCTCGGCCTTGCCCGTGTCCATCCGCGCTATCGACGCGTTCGCGTAGGGGGACTGCAGTATCCCGCCGTACACCGTGTTCGGGAACATGCCGTTCAGCGTGACGTCCTGGAAGAAGCGTACCTTGCCGAGCGTCTTTTCGGCCGCGTCTATCTTGGGCGAATAGGAGCCGACGTACTTCCTCTCCGTCCTCGGCCTGTATGCAGCGGCCTTCATGCGCCCGCGCCCCCTTCCCCCATCCGCGCAGCGGCGTTCTCCACCGCGCGGATTATGCCGTGGTAGCAGCCGCAGCGGCATATATGCCCCGAAACCGCATCCCTGATCTCCTCGCGGGTCGGATCCGGGTTTTCGCGCAGCAGCCCGTGCGCCTCCATGACGAAGCCGGGTGTGCAGAAGCCGCACTGCATCGCCGTCCCGTAGCCGGGCTCCGCCATCTCTATGAAGGAGGCCGCCACGGGGTCGTCGCGCCCGTAGGCCTCTATCGTCGTGATGTCGCAGCCCTGCGCGTCCGCCGCGAACATCATGCAGGACAGCACGGACCTGCCGTCGAGAAGGACGGTGCAGGCGCCGCAGGCGCCCTGCTCGCAGGCCACGCGGACGCCGGTCAGCCCCAGCCTGTCCCTAAGCACGGAAGACAGGCGGTCCGAGGCCTCGACATCCTTTCCGAGCACAAGGCTGACGCCCTGGCCGTTTACCGTGAAGCTTAGGCGTTCGTCCATAAAAGCCTCCTTTCTTAACTGGCGGTTACTGCTCACCCGCCACGCCATTTTTGCCCATCTCGGAACCTGGCTGCGATTATTGGCTTCCTCACGTACCAAGCAGTACGCTCCGGGAGCCAAAACCGCCCCCAGAACCCGATCTGGACAAAACTGACGCGGCGTGTGAGCAGTCTCGATTTAAGTAGGTGAGCAGCACGCCATTTTTGCCCGTCTCGGAACCCCTAAAAGCGCTGTCACGCCGCCGGGCGGGACGACTTGCCGGCCGGGCCCGTCTCGCGAAGGGCCAGTATGCAGACAAAGGCTATGAGATTGACAAAGCCGAAGATGAAGAAGCTCCACTTCAGGCCGAACACGTGCGCGGCTATGGGCTCGGCTATCCCCGACATCGCCGCGAAGACGTTGGTGAGCCATCCGCCCAGCACGGGCGAGACCGTCGCGGCGATGAAGCCCGCCGACAGCATCATGGCGAAGGCGCCGGCGGCCCTGGACGGCGTCATGCCCTCCAGGTCCATAGGCGTCATGTAGAACGCCGGCAGCCACGAGCTGTTGCCCAGGGTGAAGATCACCACGCCCGCCAGGGCCAGGGGCAGCGAAAACTCGATGGAGAACACCATCAGTATCACGCCGACGACCTTGAGCAGCTGGCCCGTCATCATGATGGGCCTGCGCTTGCCGCTCCGCGACGCTATATAGCCGCCGAGCAGCGTGCCCACGGCGCCCACGACGGGGAAGGCGAAGGCGGCCATCGTCCCGGCGTCCGCCTCGGAGATGCTCGCCGCCTCCATGAGGAAGATGGGCAGCAGGGTGGAGATATAGGCGTAGAAGAAGAAGTCGCATACGAAGCTGCCGCACAAAAGCTTGATCTCCCTGCGTTTCCAGAGGCCGCGGTAGATGCCCTTTTCCGGCGGGCCGCTGTCCAGCTCGGAGCCCTCGCCCTCGTCCTGGGCTGTGACGCGCCTGTTGTGGATCAGGGCCAGCCAGAGCGCGGCGACGACGACGGTCACGATCCCCCAGAAGCCTATCGCGTTCCTCCAGGAGCCGCCCATGGCCTCGGTCATCGGGACCAGCAGGAAGAAGGCCAGCAGCGCCCCCAGCCAGGGGAAAAGCCCGTTTATCGTGTTCATCGCCTCCCTCTGCCTGGGATTGTAGTAGCGCATGATGACGGAGCCGATGAAGGGGATGAGGAAGCCGAAGCCCACCGCGAATATGACCCTGGACACGAGGTAAAGGGCGTAGCTGTCTATGGCGAACAGCATGCACGAGCTGACGGCGAGGCAGGCCAGGGCTATGATGTAGAGCTTCGAGGTCCCGACCCTCTGCTCGACCCAGGTGCCGACGGCCGCGCAGACGATGCAGACCGGGAAAATTATGGACATGGACATGTTGAGAAGGGCGTCGTTGTTGAACAGGCCGTATTCGTCGCGGATGAACGAAAGCACCGGCGACGGGGATATCTGCAGCAGATAGCTTATCGTGAGCCCCACGACCAAAAGGCCCGTCAGCATAGGCAGTCTGGATGCTGTGCGAAGTTTTCCGGACATGGCGTCCCTCCTTTTACTCGCCGGACGGCGGCCTGCGGGTATCCGCCTGCCCCTGTCCCGACGTACGGTTGCTGCCTACGCCCCCTCGCATGTGCAGACACAGTTTTTTCACTCACCTATATACTATAATTTGCCATATTGTTTGTCAAGCAAAAAACTGCCTGATCCTTTGTTGTAATTAGGACACGGACATGCTACAATACTGTTGTGAAGGGTAAGGAACTGTCGAAAAATAAAGTGTACAGTTGGCGCAGCAATTTTGTGTCCCGGCAAGGCGCCGGGTTCCGCGAATACTTGTAGCATTCAAGGGTTCCGGCAACGCAGCCGGGGCGCGAAAGGGCAAGCCAAATGTGCAGGTTGTTTTTCGACAGTTCCTAAGACTGTAACGGCAGCCCCGCGCCGGCGCGCTGTCCCGTAGGGCGGCGTACCGGCATCGACAGGAGAGAACTGGCATGAGCACACAGAGAGCGCTCGAGGGCGTCCGTGTCGTGGAGCTGGCGAACTTCGTGGCCGCGCCCTGCTGCGCGCGCTTCCTTGCCGACCAAGGCGCGGACGTCATCAAGATCGAGACCCTCGGGGGCGACGCGATCCGCTACGCCCCCCTGGCCGAGGGCCGGCCCGTCCTTCCCGACGAAAACCTGACCTTCGACATCGAGAACGGCAACAAGCGGGGCGTCGCGATGAACCTAAAGAGCCCGAAATGCTTCGAGGCCCTCGTCCGGATGGTTTCCCGCGCCGACGTCTTCATAACAAACTGGCGGCCGAAGGCCCTGGAGCGGATGGGCCTCGACTACCCGAGCCTTAAGCGGCGCTTCCCCCGCCTGGTCTACGCCTGCGTTACGGGCTACGGTGAAAAGGGCCCCGACAGGGACCTGCCGGGCTACGACTTCACGGCCTTCTTCACGCGCTCCGGCATCCTGGGCAGCCTCTACGACAAGGGCGGCGCGCCCAACAACCTCATCCCCGGCATGGGCGACAGGCAGGCGGGTATGTTTTTGGCGGCGGGCGTCTGCGCCGCCCTCTACCGCGCCGCGCGGACGGGCCAGGGGGAAAAGGTCTCCTGCAGCCTGCTCGGCGCGGCCATATTCACCCAGGGCACGATGATACAGGCGGCGCAGTACGGGCTTTTGGAGTACCCGCTTGAAAAGCGCGAGAGCCCGAACCCCCTGACGAGCTGCTTCAGGACCGGCGACGGGCGCTGGATGCAAATATCCGTGCCTGTGTTCGACCTGTTCCCAAGGCTGGCGGACGCGCTGGATCTGCCGGAGCTGAAGTCCGACCCGCGCTTCGCGTCCCAGGAGGCCGTCACGGACGGCAACGGGCCGGCCCTGTACGACGCAATAGCCGCGCGCTTCGCGCAGCTCACGGTGGCCGAAGCCTCCGAAAAGCTCGCCGCCGCCGATCTGCCCTTCGCGCTCGCAAAGGTCTGGAGGGAGGTCCTGGAGGACGAGCAGGCCTGGGCGGACGACGTGTTCACCAAGCTCAGCTACCCCAGCGGCGAGCGCGTCGCCATACGCAACCCCGTCCGCTTCGAGGAGGCCGGGCTGCCCGGATACGCGCTCGCGCCCCACGTGGGCCAGCACACCCGCGAGGTCCTCGCGGAGCTGGGCTACGGCGACGACGAGATAAGCGGAATGCTGGACGCGGGCGAGATACGCGTCACATCCGAGAGCTACCGCTGAACGGCCTCAGGGAAGGAGCCATCCGCGCCATGATTCTATCGGAAAAGCACAGCCTTATCAGAAAGCTCGTGCGCGACTTCGCCGAGACGGAGATAACGCAGGAGATACAGGACCGGATCGAGGAGACGGAGCAGTATCCGCAGGAGCTCTATCGGAAGATCGCCAGCAACGGCCTGTTCGGCATCAAGGCCCCCAAGGACCTCGGGGGGCAGGGCGCGGACACCCTCGCCTATGTCATAGCGATAGAGGAGTTTTCCCGCGTCAGCATGGTGACGGCGATATACGTCAGCGGCGCAAACTCGCTGGGCAGCGGCCCGCTCATGCTCGCGGGCACGCGCGAGCAGCTGGAAAAATACCTCGCGCCCGTGGCGCGGGGCGAAAAATACCCCAGCTTCGGCCTGACGGAGCCGGGCGCGGGCTCAGACGCGGGCGGCGTGGCGACGACGGCGGTCAGGGACGGCGACTACTACGTCCTCAACGGGCGCAAGTGCTTCATCACCGCGGCGCCGGTCTCCGATTTCTGCATCGTCTTCGCCAAGACCGACCCATCCAAGGGCTCGCGCGGCATCTCCACGTTCATCGTGGACATGAAGCTGCCGGGCGTGAGCTTCGGCAAGCCCGAAAAGAAGATGGGCATCATAGGCTGCCCCACGGGCGACGTGATCCTCGAGGACGTAAGGGTGCACAGGGACGATCTGCTCGGCGAGGAAAACAGGGGCTTCACCAACGCGATGAAGACGCTCGACTTCGGGCGGCTCGGCGTGGGGGCACAGTCGGTGGGGGTGGCGCAGAACTGCCTCGAGGAGGCCGTCAAATACGCCAAGGAGCGCAAGCAGTTCGGCCGCCGCATCGCGGACTTCCAGGGCGTCAGCTTCATGATAGCGGACATGGCGACCGAGATAGCCGCCGCGCGGGAGCTGCTCTACGACGCCGCGGTCCTCAAGGACAGCGACGGCCCGCAGGCGAGCATGCACTGCTCGATGGCGAAATACTTCGCCTCCGAGATGTGCAACCGCGTGGCCTACAAGTCCATGCAGATACACGGCGGCTACGGCTACATCAAGGATTACAAGATAGAGCGCCTTTACAGGGACGCCCGCGTGAACTCCATCTTCGAGGGGACCTCGCAGATACAGCAGATGGTGATAGCCAACAGCCTGCTAAAGTGATACCTACCCGCCGGACAGCGACTATTGAAATCGAAGCTGCCCAGCGGGCGCGTCAGTTTTGTCCAGATCGGGTTCTGGGGCCGGATTTTGGCCCCGGAGCGTACTGCTGGTACGTGAGGAGCCGAAATTCGGAACCAGGTTCCGAGATGGGCAAAAATGGCGTGGACGCCGGGCAGCAACCACTACGGAGGACGGAAGCGTGAAGATAGTCGTATGCGCCAAACAAGTCCCCAACACCAACGAAGTAAAGATAGACCCGGCCAAGGGCACGCTGATGCGCGAGGGCGTGCCGTCCATACTGAACCCCGACGACGCCAACGCCCTTGAGGCGGCGCTGCGCATAAAGGACGAAAACCCCGGCGCCGTCGTCAGCGTCCTGTCCATGGGCCCCCCGCAGGCCCTGTACATGCTGCGCGAGTGCATAGCCATGGGCGCCGACGAGGCCTATCTGCTGTCCAGCAGGGCCTTCGGCGGCTCGGACACCTGCGCCACGTCCACGGCCCTGGCGGCCGGAATAGAGAAGATCGGCGGCGCGGACATCGTCTTCGCGGGCCGACAGGCCCTAGACGGGGACACCGCCCAGGTCGGTCCGCAGATAGCGCAGCGGCGGGGCCTGCCCTTCGTCACATACGTGCAGAGGATACGCGGGCTTGCGGGGGGCGCGGCCGTGGTCGAGCGCCGGCTCGAGGACGGCTACGAGGTGATAGAGGTCCCGATCCCCTGCCTGCTCACGGCGGTCAAGGAGCTGAACACCCCCCGCTACATGAGCATAGGGCGCATCATCTATGCCTGCGAGGAGGCGTCCATCGCCGTCTGGGACGAGGGGGATCTCGGGCTCGACCCCAAGGACTGCGGGCTGAACGCCTCGCCGACCCAGGTCATGCGCAGCTTCACCCCGCCGCCCAAGGGCAAGGGCGAGATGCTTTCCGGCACGGTCGGGGGCATGGCAGCGGCAGTGGTGGCCAGGCTGCGCGAGAAGCACGCCATATAGCGGATCGCTATAGCGAGAGGGGTTACTGCTCACCCACTTAAATCGAGACTACTCACACGCCGCGTCAGTTTTGTCCAGATCGGGTTCTGGGGGCGATTTTGGCTCCCGGAGCGTACTGCAAGCGGGAAACTGCGTTTCCCGCTTCCGTTAGGGG
>JAISXZ010000027.1 GCA_031270275.1 Eubacteriales Family XIII. Incertae Sedis bacterium
TTGTTCAGATCGGGTTCTGGAGGCGATTTTGGCTCCCGGAGCGTACTAGAAGCTACGTGAGGAAGCCAATAATCGCAGCCAGGTTCCGAGATGGGCAAAAATGGCGTGGCGTGTGTGCAGTAACCTTAAACGGGGTGTGGATGTTTTGTGATAAAAAGGCTTATACGGGTTGTGATAGCGGCGCTGGGCTGCGCGGTCGGGTACGGCGTGTTCAGCCTGGTCGAGTTCATGGGGCTGCTTACCGGGCTGTATGACCTGGGGAGCGCGCCGGGCGATCTGTGGCATAATGTGGCGGCAGCGGTGTGCGCTGTCGTTTTTGGGGTGGCATTCTTCTTTCTCACGCCGGTCTTCGGCCGGCAGAGCGCCAGGGTCGCAAAGGGCATAGAGACCGATCTCAAGGCCGTGCCGATCAACGACATGATCGCCGGGACAGGCGGGCTTGTGATAGGGCTGGTTATAGCCTTCCTGATCAGCCAGGTCTTCGTCGGCCTGCCCGCCTATATAGGGCTCCCCCTGTCCATCGTGACCTATGTGCTGACGGCCTACCTCGGCATCGTCATCGCGACGAGAAAAGGCAAGGACCTGATTTTCGGCTGGATCGCGCCCGCGCGCGCCGGCGGGTCGAGGATGAAGGGCAAGGGCCATTTCGCCTCGCCCAAGATACTGGACACCAGCGCGATCATAGACGGCAGGATAGCCGACATAATGAAGACGGGCTTCATCGAGGGCAACATGGTGATACCCGAGTTCGTGCTTGTGGAGCTGCGGCATATCGCGGATTCCTCCGACGGGCTCAAACGCAACCGGGGAAGGCGCGGCCTGGACGTGCTGAACAGGCTGCAGACGGAATACGGCATAGAGATATACAACACCGAGACGGACAAGGCCCTCGAGGAGATACCGGAGGTCGATGTCAAGCTGCTGAAGCTGGCCCAGATACTCCACGGCAAGGTCCTTACGAACGACTTCAACCTCAACAAGGTGGCCATGATAAAGGGCATCGAGGTGCTGAACATAAACGAGCTTGCCAACACGCTCAAGCCCGTCGTGCTGCCCGGCGAGGACATGACGCTTTTCCTCGTCAAGGAGGGCAAGGAGAGCAACCAGGCGATCGCCTACCTGGACGACGGGACCATGATAGTGGTGGAGGACGGGCGGCGCCATATTGGGAACAACATCGGCGCCACGGTGACGAGCGTGCTCCAGACCTCGTCGGGCAGGATGATATTCGCGAAGCCCAGGGCGGGCGGGAAATAGCCTATGTATGGCGGAGAGCGGGTGGCCGCCGTCATAGTGGCGGCCGGCGAGGGCAGGCGCATGCGCGCCGGGCTGCCCAAGCAGTTCATGGAGATAGGCGGCAGGCCGGTCCTCGCGATGGCGGCGGAGGCCTTCGGGGAGAACGCCCTGGTGGACGATCTGCTTGTCGTTGCGGAGGGCGCGCGGGTCGATGAATGCCGCGAGCTGCTTCTGTCGCGCGCTGGCCGCGGCGCGGCGGCAAAGCTCCGGGCCGTCGCGCCCGGCGGGGCCACGCGCCAGGAGTCCGTGTTTGCGGGACTGTCGGCGCTGCCGGGCGGCGTGGGCCTGGTCCTGATACACGACGCCGCCCGGCCCTTCGTGTCGCAGGGCTGCATAGAGCGCGTAATAAGGGCTGCGGCCGAGGACGGCGCGGCGACGGCGGCCGTACCCGTAAGCGACACCGTGAAGCTGGCGCGCGGCGGGCGTGTGTCTGCGACGCTCGACAGGGAGGGCGTGTACGCGGCGCAGACGCCGCAGGGCTTCCGCAGGGACCTTATAGTGAGGGCGCACGAGTCCGCGCTGGCCGACGGCTACGAGGGGACCGACGACGCCTGCCTTGTCGAAAGGCTGCTCGCGGACGTCCGCGTCTCGGAGGGCGACCGCGGCAACATCAAGCTTACCGTGCCGGAGGACATGGCCATGGGCGAGGGCCTGGCCGCGTTGCGCGGGGCGGGCGGGGAGGGCGCCGCCCTCAGCGTCGGCTTCGGCTACGACGCGCACCGCTTCGCCGAGGGCCGGGCCCTGGTGCTCGGCGGCGTCGAGATAGCGCACGGGCGCGGGCTCCTGGGCCATTCCGACGCGGACGTGCTGATCCACGCGCTGATGGACGCGCTGCTTGGGGCGGCCGCCATGGGCGACATAGGGGGGATGTTCCCGGACAGCGATCCGAAATACGCGGGCGCGTCCAGCCTGGGGCTGCTGGCCCAGGTGGCGTATGCGCTGCGCAGGGAGGGCTTCCGCCTCCAGAACGCCGACATTACGGTTGCGGCGGAGAGGCCTAGGCTCGCGCCGCACATCGGCCTTATGCGCGAGAGGATGGCGGGGGCCATGGGCGCGGATCCGGCCCGCCTGAACATAAAGGCCACGACCAGCGAAGGGATGGGCTTCGTCGGAAGGGAGGAGGGCATAGCGGCCTACGCGACGGCCCTGCTCGCAAAAAACAGCGGCCCGGATCAGGGCTACCCGAAGGAGGAATAGCAGCTTATGAGACTCTCCCAAATGCACTTCAAGACCCTGCGGGAGGTTCCCGCCGAGGCGGAGATACCGAGCCACATATGGCTTTTGAGAGGCGGCATGATACGCAAGCTGGCCTCGGGGATCTACGGTTTCATGCATATGGGCTTCCGCTCGTACCGCAAGATAGAGGAGATAGTCCGACAGGAGATGGACGCGAAGGGCGCCCAGGAGATCCACATGTCGGCCATAAACCCGGCGGAGCTCTGGATGGAATCGGGCCGCTGGCACGCCATGGGCCCGGAGCTGTGGCGGCTGAAGGACAGGCACGGCCGCGACTTCTGCCTCGGCCCCACGCACGAGGAGGTCTTCACCGACATAGTCCGTTCGGAGGTCAGCTCCTACAGGCAGCTGCCGCTGAACCTCTATCATATACAGATAAAATACAGGGACGAGGCGAGGCCGCGCTTCGGGCTCATGCGCAGCCGCGAGTTCGTCATGAAGGACGCCTACAGCTTCGACAGGGACTACGAGGGGCTGGACAGGAGCTACGCGCTCATGTACGACGCCTACATCCGCGTGTTCTCGCGCTGCGGGCTGAGCTGCAACGTCGTCGAGGCGGACAGCGGCGCCATCGGCGGAAAGGTCTCCCATGAGTTCATCGTGCCGGCCGACGTAGGCGAGAGCGAGATCGCCCACTGCGCGTCCTGCGGCATGGCGGCGACCACGGACCGCGCGGCCACCCGCGACGATCCCCCGCAGGACGGGCCCGAGCTGGAGACCGAGGAGATCCTGACCCCCGGCATAAAGACCATAGACGATCTCGTTTCCTTCGTGGGCTTCTCCCCGAAGAAGACGATAAAGGCCCTGCTGCTTGCGGTGTACGGCGAGGACAACGAGATCAAGGAGTACGTGGCGGCCTTCATACGCGGCGACAGGGAGCTCAACATGACGAAGCTGACGAACGCCCTCGGGGTGCCGCCCCACATGGCGGAATTCGCGGACGAGGCCCTGATGGGGCCCGAGACGGGCTGCGTGGGCGGCTTCACCGGGCCTGTGGGCCTGCGCAACTGCCGCTTCGTGGTCGATAGCGAGCTGCCGGGCTGCAAGAACATGCTCGCCGGCGCCTGCAAGACGGACTACCACATGCTAAACGTCAACTACGGGCGCGACTACAAGGCGGACATCCTCACGGACATAAAGATGATCAGGGAGGGCGACCCCTGCCCCGTCTGCGGCGCGCCCGTCAGCCTGTCGAGGGGCATGGAGCTGGGCCATCTTTTCAAGCTTGGCACGAAGTACAGCGATTCCATGGGGGCGTACTACAAGGATGAGAAGATGCAGGACATACCCATCGTGATGGGCTGCTACGGCATAGGCGTGACGCGGACCCTTGCGGCCGTCGTCGAGATGTACCATGACGACGACGGCATCATCTGGCCCGTCTCTGTCGCCCCCTACCACGTGATGGTGACGGTGGTGAAGGCCGGCGACGCGGAGCAGGCGGAGCTAGGGGAGAGGATATACGGGCAGCTCCTGGACGAGGGGATCGAGGTTCTGCTCGACGACAGGGACGAACGGCCCGGCGTCAAGTTCAAGGACGCCGACATGATCGGCCTGCCTGTAAGGATAACGGTGGGCAAGAAGGCCGCGCAGGGCCTGGTGGAGTACAGGCTGCGCAGGGAGCAGGGATTCTCGGAGATGGGGGCGGCGGAGGCCGTCGCGAAGGCCGCGGCCCTGATAAGGGCGGAAATCCGGGGTTCCGCGCCTGGCTGAGGGCGCGCGCCGGGCGGCCTTTTTTGAAGTGGGTGAGACATGGGCAGGGGGAGGCTTTGGGATCTGTTTTCGTCGTTCTTTGTGATAAGCCTGGTGACGGTCGGCGGCGGGGCTGCCATGATACCGCTCGTAGTCGATTTCGCCGTCGAAAGGAAGAAGTGGCTTAGCGAGGAGGGCATGGTGGACTGCCTGGCCGTCTGCCAGAGCCTGCCCGGAGCGATAATAATCAACATTGCGACCTATATAGGCAAGAAGACCGGCGGCCTGGCGGGGGCTCTGGCCGCCGCGCTGGGGAGCGTGGCGCCGGCCTTCGCCACGATCATGCTGGTGATGCTGTTCATAGACAGGCTGGGGGGGAACAGCCATCTTGCGGGCGCCCTCGACGGGGCCA
>JAISXZ010000111.1 GCA_031270275.1 Eubacteriales Family XIII. Incertae Sedis bacterium
GGTATCCTGATCAGCCTTTGCCTGTAAATGTTCCGCCCGTCCAACAGCTTTTCGTATATCCTGCCGATATAAAGCAGGAGCCGAAGCGGCATGTTTTCGTTCAAAGTCGATTGGTGCTCGATCAGCACAATCAGCTTCCCGTCAAGGAGAAAGGATATGTCATTCAGCCTGTCCATGAACAGCGCGTCTTCGAGCGTGTTGATTTCGATTGCCGTGTCTTTCGCATAGTACGCGTTTTCGACGGCGTTGTAGACTTCGATCAGTTTCTCCGCGTCGTTGAAGAAAAGTGCGAACATGCTGCTTTTGTATTCCCTGTTTACGTCCACGCGCATCCTTTCCGCCGGTCGCCCCGGCCGGCGCCTAGGCGTTCGCCCGCACCGCAGGGCCGCCTCGTTTCGCCCTACAATCCATTATATCCCCGCCGGCGCGAAAACACAACGGAAACATCCCCGTTTCCCCGTTTTTTAGGCATCGGCGCGATAATTCAGCCCGTCGATGAAGACGTAGTAGCCCGACACCCCCATCCAGTCAAGCTGCCTGCATATATCCCTGTGGTGGATGCTTGCCACTATCAGCCGCAGGCTGCCGTCGGCCCTCAGCAATCCGGGGATATCCCTCGGCGGGCGCACCGTCACGCCGTAGGCCTTAGTCCCCCATTTACCTTCGCTGCTGTCGAAGGCGCAGGCCACGTCCAGGCCGGCGCCGTAGCGCTCGAGCCAGATGCGCAGGCTGTCCCCCGCGCCGAAGATGCAGACCGCCCCGCCCTCTATGCCGCGCAGCATGTCGAAGTACCTGCGCGTGTAGTGCGTGTACGGCCTCGACATGTCCACGATGGCGTCCTGCGTGTGCTTGGGCACCCGGTATTTCAGCCCCGGCACCAGGGTCCCGCCCGGATACGCGGCGACCAGCGCCTTCTCATGCCCCACAGGGACGCGGATATCCAGATCCTCAAAGCTTTTCAGCTCATACGACGAGAACCATTGTTTCTCGTATACCCTCGCCCCGCGCTCCCCCGCGCATACAGGCATCGCGCAGTAGGGCTGGTCCTTGTAGCGGGCGCAGAAGCGCTCGTAGCGCTCGGCAAGCTCGGCGTAAATCCCCTTGACGCCGCCCGCCTGGTAGCAGGTGAACTCCTTTTCGGGCGATATAACGTCGTCGCATTCGTCGAGCGCCGCGCAGGCGAGCAGCTGCTCCTGCATGCTCTCCGCCGTCTGCTGCATGGCCCGCGCCATCTCGCCGTTCGGCACGTCGTCGAGCGGGATTATGTCGATGTACGCGCCCATATTGCCGCCCCGCGTTAGATTGTTCGGGAAGTCGGCCGGTATGACGCTCGTGCCGCTGTGGCGGAGCCTCATGAAATGCGGCGCCGCCCCAGGGTCGTTCTGCGGCGTCTGCAGGAAATACGGCTCGCCGAACCAGCCGGGGGACCTGCGCAGCCTGTCGTAGTCGGCCCTCGGGAGCGCGATGTCCACATCGTCGTCCCACGGGATGAACCTGCCGTCCCGCGTCGCGCCGAGCAGCGTCCCGAACATGGCGAACCAGGCCAGGCCCTCGCGCCCGGCGACGGCGATGAACTCGCGCAGTATATCCGTTTCGACCCTTTGCAGCTCCGTCAATTCGCGCCCTCCAGCAATTCCTCTATCGTGTACACGGGCAGCCCGGTCTGCGCCCGCAGCCCCTCGGCTATCGATCCGCCGTCCAGGATGCTCACTATGACCATGTCCGCGTCGATGCCGGCAGGCAGCTCGCCAAGCGAGCGGTACTCGCCGCAGCCCCTGTCCACGACTGCGGCCGGTCCGGCGCCGCAGTCCTCCAGGACGCGGCACAGCCTTTTCCCGCGCCTGCCGTAGCCGTAGACTATCGCCGTCTTCCCGCGCAGCCTCTCCGCCAGCGGGGCGAACATGAGGCGGCGCCTTAGCTCCGCCGTGCGTGCCCGCGCCTGCCCCGTGGTCCGCCACGCGGGCTCGAGCGCGTCGCCGAACACCTCGCGCGTGCCCTCGTTCGCCAGCCTGGCGAGGCGATCCCAGCCGCTCGCGAGCCCGTAGCGCGACTTCAGCTTTTCCATCATCCCCCCCATGCGGATGCTGTCCTCGCCGAAGATGTCGCCGTAGTATATCCCGAGGATGGCCCTGGCGAGCGCCACATCGGCCGCGTCCTCCAGGCCGTCCCAGCAGAACTCCTGGTCGAAGAATATCATGTCGTCGCCCGCCGCGTCGTAGAAGCAGTTGGCCGGAACCAGCTCCCAGTAGCATCTGCCCCCGGCCGCGGATCGGCGTATCGCGTCGCGGATCCGATCATAGTGGCCCACAAACTCGGCCTCGTCCAGGCTTCCGCCCGCCAGCTTCGCCGCCCAGCAGTCCAGTATCGTGGGCAGATCGAGCCGCTCCATCACAAGCGAGTCGCCGTCCAGCCTCAAGGGAAGCACCCTTACGCCGAGCGACGCAAGCTCCTCGTGGTTGCGGAGCGTCCGGGCGAGCCCCGCCTCCGCGTCCCCGTGCAGCGCGGTCTTGCGCACGGTGCCGTCGCTGCGGACGGCGGTCGCGAAGCGCCTGGACGGCTCGCGGTAGATGGTCACGGCCGCGTAGTCCACCGCGCAGGGCTCGGTGCCGTCGCCCGCCTCCACCAGGTAGGCCGGGCACATAAACTCGAACGCGCCGTTGCGGATCGCCTCGCGGTACAGCGGCAGCTCGCAGAACTGCAGCTGCGGATCGTCGTATACGAACAGGTTGCCCCGCTGGTTGAGCATTTCGTTGGGCAGGTACGCGTCGGAGTACAGCTCGGTCGTAAGCCAGTGGTCGGTCATCGGGTAGTACCATTTCTGCGAGGGAAAGCCGGCGGCGGCCAGGCGCCGCGACATCTCCGCCTTGCTTGGCCCGCCCGCACGGCCGAACAGCGACTCATACGGCGCCTTGCCCGGCTCCGGGCGCCTTCCCGCCCAGAATCTCAGCGCGAAGGGGTTTTCGTAGGCCATGAGCAGCCGGCCGCCAGCCTTGAGCCTGCCCCTGAATTCGAGCAGCGCGCCGACGCCGAGCTCCGGCGGGTCGAACGCCACGATATAGTCATAGGCCGCGCCGCGCTGCGGGCTGCTGTCCAGCCTGCCGCATTTCCGCTCCAGCCAGCCCGTCAGCGCGCCGTCGGAGAGGTCAAGCGCGCTCGCGCCCGGCGCAAAGGGATACCAGCATATGGCCCCGTGGCGCAGATGCGTGCGCTCCCGCAGGAACGGCGGCATGTTGGGCGTCATGCGAACCTCCGTATATCGTCCACGATGACCGCGTCCACGCCGTTTTCCTCGCAGAAGCGCAGATCGTCGGGCCCGGCCACAGCCCACACGTGGACCCTTACCCCCCTTGCGCGGCAATCGGCGATCAGCCCTGGGCAGCGCGCCCCGCGCATGTCGGGATGCAGGGCGTAGGCGCCTGTCCTCTCGCACTGCTCCGCGCCCGTTATGATCCCGCCGCCGCACAGATAGGCGATCCTCGCCAGGGGCTCGAGCCGCTTGACCCTTGCGGCCGAGACGTGGTTGAAGGACGAGAATACCACGCGATCCAGAAGATCGAGGCCTTCGACCTGCCTGAGAACCGATTCCTCAATGCCGTCGTAGAACACGATCCCTGTCTTAAGCTCGATGTTTATGGTCAGGCCCGTCGCCGCAAGCAGCCGCAGCGCCTCGCCGAGGGTGGGT
>JAISXZ010000109.1 GCA_031270275.1 Eubacteriales Family XIII. Incertae Sedis bacterium
CCATAAATTTGAGGTTGGATTTCGGGATCGAAAAGGTCATGCGCCGCAAGTTGCGGATCAATCATAAGCACAAAGGGAATTGCCATAAAATACCACGACACTTAATATTGCAATCTTCAGAATTTTTTGGCGTGCGAATTTTTTGTTGACAGGGCTGGGGCGGGGTGGTAGAATAAGAACATAAAGGGCTGCCGCTTTGTGGGGCGGCTGTCCCTGAACCCTTAGTTCAGCGGAAACCGCCGTCGGTTTAACGGCGGTTTCTGCCTATTTTCGCCTGACGAACAGGCTAATCACACCTATGATAACAAGCGAGAATGTGAACACTAGGTCCATCATCACAGCTAGTATCATAAATCCCGTCCTGGCGCATAGCGCCGGGGCGGGATTGGGGGTTGGAAGGGGGAATCCCCCTTCCCGTCCTGGGGGTGCTCAGGCCGCGCCAGCGGCCGCCGAAGGGGGCGATGAGCCCCCTAGCGGAAGCGCGAAAACTTGTTTTCGCGCTTGAACCACCTCCTTTCGGGGGTGGGACAGACCGCCAAACGGCAACCCTAAGACTATTGTAGGGCATCTCGTCGCCGATGTCAAGCATATTCTTGAAATATTGGAATTAAAAGTAAATTAATTCAACTAGGAATACGTCTAGCGCCGTATCTCGATCATTTTACGGCAAACGGCCTAGCTTGTGTGGATTCCCTGCGGCATTGTCTTCGTCGGTCGCCGTAGGCCGCCGCGCCCTCCCGCGCTACGCCCTAGTCGCCTGCCCCATGATCGAGGGCATGTCGCAGCTGTGCAGCGCCCCTCGGCGATTTCGCGCCTCTTTTCGAAGGCGGTTTCCGTGGCCACCAGCACATCCTCGTAATAGTCGGGTTTTGAAAGCGCGATGTGCGCCCCAGCACCCGCGAGCCGCGCCAGGCCGTAGATCGCGACCGGCATAAGCAGCGCGGCGCCGGCGATCCTCACCGCCGCCTTGCGCGCGGGCCGCCCGTTCGTGTCGCTGTAGATGATGAGCGACAGCGTGAACAGCAGGTTGACGTCGTTCATGTCGAAGATCGTGTCGCCGCTCGACAGGCCTTTCAGCACGGCAGTCACGGCGAACATCAAAAGCAGGAGAAAAAACGCGCCTTGCAGCCACGCGAGATCGAGGAAGGCCGCTTCGTCCCCGCGCTCTGGCTTCGCGAATATGAACACCGCCGCGCCGGGAAAAAACGTCGCTGGCCGACGGCGGTTTCCGCTCTGCTGTTTTCCGCCCTACTATCAATAGTACAGCACACATTCCCGCAAAATGCAACCGCCGATTCTGCCGATCTGCCGATCTGCGGCGGGGCCCGGTTTTCCGCCCCCCTGGCCGCCGTTGCCCGCCCGCATAAATCAAGGCTGGGCGGCAAGCTGTAACCCACATGTAATATAAATTTTTCGCGCAAAGCCTTGTATGACCCGCCCTTTCGTTGTATAATGGCGATAACTGCAAGGATATACGCGCCGCGCGCCCAGCGAGGCGCGGGCCATCCCGTCTGTACCCCCTGCCTCCGCTATGGATCGGCCAGGGGCTGCGGCTTTCAGTCTGGTTGTTTGTAGCGTCCGCAGGGGCGCGATGGAGGCGGAAATGAGAAAACGAATATCATTTGTTCTTACGCTGGCGCTGCTGTTCGCGCTGATACCCTGGCAGGCGGCATTCGCCGGGACCATTACGATTGCTGTGGATACCGATATTGTTGCGGATGGCAACAATGCGGGCTACGACGACAAGGACGGGCTGTTCTTTACGGTTCAGCTTGGTGACGACAGCGACGCGACCACGATTGCCGCCGTCGTCTCGCATGCTGCGATCTCCATAACGCCTTCGGCGCTAGCCGAGTGGACGGATGAGTATGTCAGCACTGCGGCCATCAAGTACAACATCCCGCTGGCGTCCCTGAGCGCTATCGACCTGGCGAGCTATTACGGCGATGAGATCACCATAAGCGCGACCGCGATAAGCAGTACTTCTGTGACCCTCCCTGAATTTACGGCCAAGCTGTACGGCCCGAAGGCATCTTTGGCGTCGCAGACCTTGTCCGCCCCCACCTACGGCAGCTACTACACGACGACTCTGGCGATAACGGGCGGGACGGGTCAAGTCAACGTCATCCACGACCAAGGCACGCCCTCGGCCGGACTGTCGGCGCCTAGCACCAACGGCGGCACGTTTACGGTATCCGGCACCCCGTCCGCAGTAGACATCGGCGTTGAGAGGGCTCTCACGCTCAAATTGAATGATGCGCGCGGCACCTCCGCCGCGATAACCGTGACGATACCCGCAGTACAGAAGGCGCAGCTGACGGCGGCCAAGAAGACGACGGCGGACATCAAGGTCGACTCGGGCGGCTCCTTCCCGGCGGCCAAGGACCTTATCAATTACAGCGGCTTCAAGTTCAGCGATACGATAGCGCGCCTGTCCGGCGAGCCCACACTTACGGCCACCAGGATGGGCAGCAGCTATCCCACGAACTCTAAGCCGGCCGACGGCTACTACTACCTGACCGTCCACTTCAGCGGCGTTACGTCGGATGAATACATCCTCCCCGCATCCGTTACGAACATAGGCTTCCAGGTCGGCGGCAGCGGGACCGGCGGCGGCGGTGGCGGCGGCAGCACGGTCGGCAGCACGACGGAGACGAGCCGCCACGCGGGCGGCGGTGGCAGCAACACCAGCTACCTTCTCAGGTTTACGGACGTCCCTGAGAGCACTTGGTACTTCAACTACGTGAACGCGCTGGCCGACCGCAATATAGTCGAAGGCGTGTCCGCGAGCGAGTTCTCGCCCGAGTCCAACATAACCAGGGCGCAGGCGGCCACGATATTCGCAAGGATGGCGGGCGTCGAGCTCAGCGTGTACAATGGCTCGCAGTTCGGCGACGTCAGCACGGCGGCATGGTACGCCCAGGCCGTGGAATGGGCCAGGGCCAGCGGCATAGTGACCGGCTACGCCAGCGGGCTGTTCGGGCCGGACGCCTACATCACCCGCCAGGACTTCGCGGTGATGATAGACCGCTACTCGCGGCAGATCGCTAACCACAACATAACGGGCGTGAACGCGGTCGCGCCGTTCGCGGACCAGGCTGCCATAGGCGCCTACGCGCAGGACGCGGTGACGAATATGCAGCAGGCCGGGATAATCAACGGCTTCGAGGACGGCACCTTCGCCCCGCAGAAGAACGCGACTAGGGCCGAGGCCTGCAAGATCATATCGGTCCTGCTCACCCAGCTAGGCAAATAAGCGCCGCGCGGCGGCTAGGCGCACACTAAGGCAATGGCAATGATGAAAAATCGCGGGCTTCGCAGCAGGATCCCGCGATTTTCTTTTTGGCGAGGGGAGGGTTTCAGATGGGACGGATCGCGGCTGGGCAGGGCGGAAATACAGCGGGGCAGGGCGCTAATACAGCCGGGCGGGGCGGCAGCGGGCAGGGCGGCGGCATAGCCGAGCAGGCCGAAAGGCTGCACGCGCTCATACAGGACAGCGAAAGCATCGTGTTCTTCGGAGGCGCGGGCGTCTCCACCGAGAGCGGCATCCCGGACTTCCGCTCGGAATCCGGCCTGTACAACGCCAAGTCGAAGTACGGGCGCTCCCCCGAGGAGATCATATCGCGCTCCTTCTTCGACGCCTCGCCCGAAATATTCTACGAGTACTACAAGGAAAACCTGATCTACCCCGACGCGCGGCCCAACAAGGCCCATATCGCGCTGGCGGGGCTGGAGGCCTCAGGCAGGCTAAAGGCGGTCGTTACCCAGAACATAGACGGGCTGCACCAACTGGCGGGCAGCAGGAAGGTCTTCGAGCTGCACGGCTCGGTCCTGCGGAACATATGCCTCGGCTGCGGGGCGCGCTACGGCCTGGAGTACATCCTAGATCCGGAAAACTGCGTGGACGGCTCGGGGCGGAAGGGCGCGGCGCCCTGGTGCAAAAGCTGCGGCGGCATGGTAAAGCCCGATGTCGTGCTCTACGAGGAGGCGCTGGATCCGAAGGTAATGGAAGGCGCGGCGGACGCCATAAGGGCCGCCGACATGCTGATAGTGGGCGGCAGTTCGCTGGTTGTCTATCCCGCGGCCGGCTTCATAAACTATTTCAGGGGCAGGCATCTCGCCCTCATAAACAAGTCCGGCACGTCCTACGACGGCAGGGCGGAGCTCGTCATCCGCGAGGCCATAGGCGAGGTGCTCGGGCTGCTGCCGGTCTAAGCCCGGAACCCGCCCGGCCTTTGATCGGGGCGGGGGCATCATTCGCCTTCTTCCGCCCCGGCGCTGAACTCGGCCACGCCGACGACCTCCCCGACGGGCAGGGCCATGGACAGGCCCCGGCCCTCCGTGCTGAGCCCGGCGGCCTGCACTATGCTGTGCATGACGGGCTGGGTCTGCTCCTTCCTGACCAGGGTCAGGATCACCTCTTTTTCGGGCTGGATCGATATGTCGAAGAACTTCTCGATCTCGTGCACGCCCGTGCCCCTGGCGTAGAAGACCGTGCCGCCCCGCGCGCCCGCCTCCCGCGCGGCGTCGACGGCGACGTCGGCGAACCCCCGGTTCACCACCGTCAGGACAAGGTTGAATTCATAGCTGTTTCTGTCGGACATTCCGCTCGCCCTCCTGTAATGTAAGCCGCACAGCTCCTAACTCGTTACTTCTTACCTATTCCAATCGAAACTACTCACACGCCGCGGCAGTCTTTGTCCAGATCGGGTTCTGGGGGCGATTTTGGCTCCCGGAGCGTACTGCTTGGTACGTGAGGAAGACAATAATCGCAGCCAGCGCAGTATCTCATTCGTTTTTGTACAAATGGCGCAGGATGGGTTTTCTGCGGCTAGGCGGAGGAGGGTGCCATAGCGGCTGCTATGGCAGCCGACGACAACAACGCCGCAGGAAATCCACACAAGCCATTTGCCGAAGGATGAATGAGATACTGCGCTAAGTTCCGAGATGGGCAAAAATGGCGTGGCGTGTGGGTAGTAACCAAAAAATCAATGGCCTGATATGTACTTCAGCGCCAGAGGCCCGCTTACGCCGGAAATCGGTATCGTGAACGCTATGCCGCTGTCGGGCCGGCCCAGGTCGAACCTGAAGCGCAGCCTGTCCAGGATGTCGTGGGCGCGATCCTCCCGGACGACGCTGATCACTATGTCCCGCTCGAAATCCGTAAGGCCGAGTATATCGGCCAGCGCCAGGCCGGAGGCCCCGTAGCCCGGCGCCGTCATGTTGTACGTCACGCCGCTCTCCCTGAGAACCCTTTCGACCTCGTCGCCCATCCCCCTATCGACGATGGTAAACATGAGATGGATCCTTTTTATGCCGCCCGCCTCGGGCTTGCCGCCTTTCATTCCGTCCCCTCCCGGCGGGCCGCGCCGCCCGCGTCGCCGTCCCCGCCGCCCGCGTCGCCATCCCCGCCGCCCGCGTCGCCGCCGCTGCCGCCCGCGTCGCCGCCTTCGTCAGATCCGCCAATCAGATCAAGGTCTATGTATTCGTCGTCCGCGGCTGCGGCGCTGTGCAGCAGCGCATCATGTATCTCGGCCGCCCATTCCGGGCTGGCTATGAACTCGCCGTCTATGTCGTCGAGGAAGTAATGCGGCTCCTGGACCTCGGATTCAAGCTCGAAGGGCTCCCAGCCCGCCTCCGCGGCCCCCTCGGACATCCGCTCCATGGCGACAAGCTCCTCCTTCTCGGTCCGCCTCACCTTTAGCTTGTACGCCAGGCCCATCAGCTGTATCGTGACCAGCGGGGTCATGGCGACCAGGGCTACCACGCCGAAGGCGTCGCGCATCATGTCCCCGCCGAGGCTGGCGCAGGCCCCCACCGTGAACGGCAGCAGGAAGGTCGCCGTCATGGCGCCCGAGGCCACGCCGCCGGAGTCGAAGGCCACCGCCGTGAATATCTTGGGCACGAAGAAGGTCAGCCCCAGCGCGAGGGCGTAGCCCGGTATGAGGAAGTACAGGAGGCTGAGCCCGAAAAGCACGCGGCACATCGCGAAGCCTATGGAGAAGGCGACGCCCAGTGACAGGGCCGTCAGCATCGCGGACTTGGATATGGCGCCGCCGGTGATGTCCTCCACCTGGTCGTTCAGCACATGCACCGCCGGCTCGGCGGCGACTATGAAATAGCCCAGCAGCGCACCCAGCGGTATCAAAATCCAGGGATAGGGCAGCTCGCCGACATGCGCCCCTATGTACGAGCCCGCAGGCAGGAATCCCACGTTCACGCCCGTCAGGAACAGCACGAGACCTAGGAAGGTGTAGCCTATGCCCACGCCCATCCTCGCCAGCTGCCCGGCGGGCAGCTTCAGCGCGAAAAGCTGGAACAGCAGGAAGAACGCCACTATGGGAAGCAGCGCGACGGCGATCTCGCCCAGATAGGCGGGAAGCGCGCCGCGGAACCTGCCCAGAAGCTCCGTGACGCTCGTTATGCCTGTCATGTAGTCGGGGGACTCCGACGCCGAGCCCGGCCCGAATATGATGCCGAGCATCAGCACCGACATGATGGGGCCTATGGAGCACAGCGCCACGAGGCCGAAGCTGTCGTCGTGCGAGCTCTTGCCGCCCAGCACGGACGAGACGCCGACGCCGAAGGCCAGTATGAAGGGCACGGTTATGGGCCCGGTCGTGACGCCCCCGGAGTCGTAGGCCACCGCGAGGTACTCCTCCGGGACGAAGGCGCCTATGGTGAACACGGCTATGTAGAAGCCCAGCAGTATAATGCGGAGGCTCCAGTGGAACATGATGCGCATGACGGCGATGGCGAGGAATATCCCCACGCCGATTGCCACGGTCACGACGAGATGCCGCGAGGGTATGGCCGGCACGAGGCCCGCGAGCACCTGCAGGTCCGGCTCCGCCATCGTCACCATGGCGCCCATTACGAAGGCCACCGCGATCATGAGCAGGAACTTCCGGCTTCGCGTGAGGTAGCCCCCCATATGCTCGCCCATGGGTATCATCGCCATATCGGCGCCGAGCGTGAACAGGCCCATGCCTATAACCAGAAAGAGCGAGCCGATCAGGAACAGGCCCCGTATCTCGAAGGGCATGGGCGTTATGGTGAAATTCAGTATCAGCACTATGACGGTAATGGGCAGCACGGAAGAAAGGGCCTCGCGTATCTTTAGGACGAGTTTTTTGTTCGGCAGTATCCTGTGCAGCAAACGATCTCCCCCAGTCATGCTTTTATACGGATTTTGATATAATTATAACAAAATGTTTCCGTTTTATCAAGCAGAATCGGGGAAAAACAGTTCTGGGGGATCGTGGCAGGGCTACGGGCGGCGAGCGGGGAGCTCGTCCCTGCCGCATCCCGCATCAGTTTTTCGGTTCTATATGTTTTTTGAGCGCGTCTCCCGAAATCCCCGTGACTAGGGATACTTTCTCTATGGGATCCCCGTACTCGATCATGGCTGCCGCCGCCGCAAGCTTGCCTTTCAGCTCGCTTTCGGCCAGAGCCTTTTCGATCACCCTCTCGATCGCGTATGTCATTTCCGTAAGCCCCCCTTCCCCACACGTTTTCCCGATCTCATCCATGTAGGCATCCGGCACCTTTTTGGACACGACGTTGTGTATCCATCGGCGCAGATGCTCCCGCTTGTCCTCCGTCATGCCTGCGCTTCTGTCGGCTACCGTGCGCAGCCTGCGCTTCAGTTCCCCTAGGTCGATCACCTTGTCGAGGTACATCGCGTAGCTGACTACGGTGGACACGCGCAGCAGCTCCTCGTCGTCGAGCCTGTTGACGTCGATCAGGATGTATTCAAAGTCTATGAGGCACGACGCGAATCTCTGGTGCCCCGCGAAATACTCCCTAAAACGCCGGACACAGTTCCAGCGGTACTCCCCGTTGTAAAGCACGATAGGCACGATGGCAGGAAGCCTGAATGGCTCGGATTCCCGTATATCAGGGCTTGTGTTCGAAAAGCTCTCGCTCATCACGCCCATCATGTACTCGAGCAGCCTGAACGGCATAGTGAAGTCGGGGGAAGACTGCAGTTCCAGGAGGACGCAGAAATCCACGTCCTGGCCGCAGATCTTCGCGCTGTAGAGTATGTCCGCCTCTCTGCCTAGGAAGTCCTTCGTCACGAACCGCGTATTCCCGAGTTTCAGGGCATCCGCGTCGATTTCGTCCGCCCACGCCTCCGGCACATGGTATCTGATAAGATCGAGGAAGTTCTCCTTGTGGGACAGCAGCTGTTTGTAGCCCTTGTCGTGGATCTGCTCCGCCATTCGACGCGCCCCCCCTGTGTACTTACCATTATACTCTGATTGCGCGGGATTGCAAGGGGAGGGCCTTGAACTTTTGGCCTGCGTATGCCATAATGTTTATCATATGGAGCCCGGCCGCTGTGTGGCGGCAAAGGGGCGCATTCTTAAGGGGGGGGGCTTAGCGGATGGATCTTGGCGCGGCATACGACAGGCAGTCCTTCCTGGGCTTCGTTTCGGGCTTCCTTCCGGATTTCCTGCCCGAGGGGGGAGGGGCGGCCCTGCCCGCAGGGCCGCCCCTGGGGCCGGTACGCCTGCTCGGCGCGTCCAGGGCCTGCGATCTCTCGGTGCTTGAGGCGGGGCCCGTCGCGCCGTGCGCGGGCGGGCGCGTCGCCGTAACCCGGGGCCTGTTCCGCCTGCTTCGCGGGCAGGGGATCGGGAACGCCCTCGTCGCGTTCCATGACGGGGGCGATCAGTGGCGGCTGTCGCTGCTGACCTCGGCGCCGGGGCAATCGGGCGAGGGCGGCGCCGGCCTGGGCGGCAACCCGCGAAGGCGCTCGTACCGCCTCGGCAAGGGGGCGAAGACCGGCGCGCCCTGCCGATATCTGCTCAGGGACGGCCCGGTATCGGGCCTCGATTCGCTGCGGGGGCGCTTCTCTGCGGAGGGCACCAACAGGCGCTTCCTCGAGTCCGTCGCCCTGCTGTTCGCCGAGCTTGCCGGCGGGGGCCGGGGCGGGAAGGCCCGCCCCGGCCTGCTGGGGGCGCAGGGCGGCCCGCCGGGGCTGCGGCCCCGCCAGGAATTTGCCGCCGGCCTGATCGTCCGGATCGTGTTCTGCTGGTTTCTTAAGGGGAAGAAAAGCGGGGCGGGCCTGCCGCTCATGCCCGACGGGCTGCTGTCGAGGGAAGCTGTGGGTGGCGAGGGGGGCTATTGGCGGGGCGTCCTCGCGCCCCTGCTTTTCGAGGCGCTCGGCAGGCGGGCGGAGGATCGGCCCAAAGGCCTGCGGGGTCCCGCCTTCGACGCCGTCCCCTGCCTCGGCGGCGGGCTGTTCGGCCCCTTCCATGGCGGCCTGCGCGGATGTGGCGCGTCCGGGCTGCCCGATATCCCGGACGAATGGTTCGCGGAGCTGTTTGGCCTGCTCTCGCGTCACGACTTCGCGATGGACGAAGGCACGGCCTACGACGCCGATCTGTCCATCGACCCCGAAATGCTGGGCATGATATTCGAAAACCTTCTTGCGGAGATGAATTCCGGGACGGGGGAGAGCGCGCGAAGGAGCACGGGCAGCTTCTACACGCCGCGCGAGATAGTCGATTACATGGCCGGGCGCAGCCTGTTCCACTATCTCGCGGGCAGGACCGGTATCGCAGGGGACAGGCTCCGGGCGCTCATCGACTATGACGGCGGGGGCTGCGGCGAGATATCGCTCGGTGAGGCCGAGAGGGCGGCCATAGTGGACGCGATGGGGGCGTTCAGGGCGCTCGATCCGGCCTGCGGCTCCGGGGCCTTCCTGATTGGCGTCCTGCAGAGGGCCGCCTTTGTCCTGGAGCAGGCGGACGGCACGGCGGAGCTGTGGATGGAGAGCCGGCTGCCGCTGATAGCCTCCGCCGGGCTGCGCCGCGATATGGAGCGCAGGCGCGCGCGGGGAGACTACGCCTACGTCCGCAAGCTAGGCCTTATACTGGGTTCCGTCTTCGGCGCCGACATACAGTCGGAGGCGGCGGAGATCGCGAAGCTGCGCTGCCTGCTCGCCCTGCTCGCCGAAGTGGAGCCGGAGGACGGCGCCGACAACCGAGGCGTCGCGCCGCTCCCGGATCTGGGCTCCCATCTCGCGGCCGTCGATTCCCTGGATCGGTCCGCCCTGGAGGGGGCCTTCGGCGCCGGCGGGTTTGACGTCGTGATTTCCAACCCGCCGTACATCGGCGAGAAGGGCCACAAGAAAAGCCTGTTCGACGGCCTTAAGGGATCGGAGATAGGGCGGCGGTTCTATCAGGGGAAGATGGATATCTTCTATTTTTTCTTCCACGCCGGGATCGATCTCCTGTCCGACGACGGGGTGCTAGCCTTCATCACGACCAACTACTACCTGACGGCCGACGGCGCCCGCAGGCTGCGGCAGGACATGCGGGCGAGGGCGGACGTGCTGGAGCTGATAAACTTCAACGAGTACAGGATATTCGGGGCGGCCACGGGCCAGCACAGCCTGATAACTCTTCTGCGAAAGAAGACCGCAGCCGGCGCGCGCGTGATGCAGACCTTCGTCACGAGGAAGGGCGGGCCCTCGGGGGAGGAGCTGGGCGGCTTCCTCGCAGGGACGAGCGGCGACGCGATCTACTCGTCCCGCCCCTGCGGCGAGCTTTTTGAGGGGGAGGAGTGCTATATCAGGTTCGGCGCCGGCGACAGCGGCGTCGAGGCGGCGCTGCGCAGGATGGCGGGCCAGGGCGCGCCCCTCGGCGAGATCTGCGGCGTAGACCAGGGCATAGTGACCGGCGCGGACAGGTTCACCGAGGCGCACCGCCGCAGATACCCTGGGATAGAGGCGGCGAAGGGCGAGGGGATATTCGTCTTTGAAAGGGGGGCGCTGCCGCCCCCGGCGGACGGCCCGGATCTGATCAGGCCCTGGTTCAAGAACAGCGACATCGGCAGGTACTGCACCAACAACGAGAACGATCTGGAGCTTCTGTACGCTGTCGGGGAGGACATAGGCGAGGACGCGCTGAAGCGCCTGGGCCGATTCAGGCCCATACTGGAAAGCCGCAGGGAATGCGCGGACGGGCGCAGGCCGTGGCACAGCCTGCACTGGGGGCGCCGCGAGCGGATCTTCGGCGGGGAAAAGATCGTCGCCCCGCAGCGCAGCTACAGAAACACCTTCGGGTACAACGCCGTCCCCTGGTACGCGTCCGCCGACGTCTATTTCATAACGGGCGGGCCGGGGAGCGGGGTCTCGCTTAGGTACATACTCGGGATACTCAACTCGAGGCTGCTGTACGCATGGCTCTATTCCCGAGGCAAGCGCAAGGGCGAGATGCTCGAGCTGTACGGCGCCCCCCTTTCCCGGATACCCATAGCGCTCGCCGGCAGGGGCGCGGCGGACGCGCTCGAAGGGCTCGTGGATCGGATCGTCGAGGCGAAGTCGGAATGGCCCGGCGCGGAGGTCTCGGCCCTGGAGGCGGAGGCGGACGCGGCGGTATTCGCTATCTACGGCCTGGCGCCGGACGAGGAACGGGCGGTCGCCAGGTTCTGCGCCGAAAAGGAGGCGGGCTTCCCTAGCGCTACCGCCGCCGCGCCAGGGCGGCCGTCACGAGCGCGCCCGCGACGATGAGGGTCAGGGCTATAAGCATGATGGCGGACAGGCCCATGTACGTCGGCAGGGCCTGTAGCTCGGCGCCGCCTTCGGCGGGCCGGCCTGCAGCGCCGCCGCCAGCCAGGCCGCCGCTGCCCGCCCGGCCGTCGCGCAGATCGAAATCGAAGCTGACGATCCGGCCCCCCGTGAAATGCGCCGCGATGCCGTGCCTCCCGTAGGGATGGGCCGCAAGCCTGTCCGCGCCGACGCTCAGCGCCGTGCTGCCCTCGCGGGCCTCGTAGTCCACGCCGCGCGTCCACAGCGCGCCGTCGAAATAAAGGTCCTCAAACTCGGCAAGCGCTATGTCTATGCGCACCTCTAAGGGCCGCCCGCTGCCGTCGATC
>JAISXZ010000177.1 GCA_031270275.1 Eubacteriales Family XIII. Incertae Sedis bacterium
CGCGTAAGGCGGACGCCGGGCAGCCTAGACCGGGCGCGTGCGCATGGGGCCGCGATTCCGACGCCGCGCAGGGCGGCATAAAAAGGGGGCATTGGCATGGACAAGAACAGGAAATCGGCATATTACACACTTTTGGACATCGAAAACAACATGGCGTATTCAAACATAGCCCTGAAGCATCACATAAGGCGCGGCAAGCCGGACGTGCCCGCCTTTGTGAGGGAGCTCACCTATGGCGTCATAAGGAACAGGCTGTATCTCGACTTCGTGATAGGAAACTTCGTAAAGACGCCCATAGAGAAGATGGACGCGAGCGACCTGACGATACTGCGCATGGGGCTTTACCAGCTCATATTCATGAATTCGGTGCCGGAATACGCGGCGGTCAACGAGAGCGTCGATCTGGCGAAGCGCTTCGCCGCAGGCCGCGAGGGCTTCGTAAACGGCGTGCTCAGGCAGTTCATACGCGACAAGGACTACGTAAAGCTGCCCGACCGCAGCAAGGACGAGCTGGCATATCTGTCCATAAAGTATTCCTACGACCCGTGGATCGTGAAGCTTTGGCTGGAAAGCTACGATTCGGAGACCGTAGAGGCCCTTCTGGCGGCCGGCAACGAGACGCCCGACTTCTCCATACGCACCAACCTGCTGAAGACAAGCCGCGAGGATCTGCTCGCGCGGCTCAGCGCCAAGGGCTTCGACGCGCGGCCCAGCGAGCGGGCCCCCTACGGGCTGCTCGTCGACGGCTCCAACCTGCTGTACAGCCGCTTCTACAAGAACGGGCTGTTCTCGGTCCAGGACGAGAGCTCGCAGATAGCCGTGGGCATACTGGATCCCAAGGAGGGCGAGACGATTGTGGACGTGTGCGCGGCGCCCGGCGGCAAGTCCCTCGCCATGGCGGAGAGGATGAGGGACAGGGGCAGGATATACGCCTGGGACATATATCTGCGGAAGCTGTCACAGCTCGAGCAGGAGGCGCGCCGCCTTGGGATCGGCATAGTCGAGACGGGCACCTGGGACGCGACGCGCGTCAATTCCGCGCTGATAAACAAGGCCGACCGCGTGCTCGTGGACGCGCCCTGCTCCGGCCTCGGCGTCGTCAGGAGGAAGCCCGAGATAAAGTACAAGGAGGTCGCGGGCGACCTGAAGGAGCTTCAGGCCAAGCAGTACGAGATACTGGACGCCTCGTCCAACTACGTAAGGCCGGGGGGCTTCCTCGTCTACTGCACCTGCACGATCTCGCGCGACGAAAACCAGAAGATCGTCAGCGACTTTCTCAGAAAGCACAGGGGCTTCGAGCGGCTTGACACTTTGCAGCTGCTGCCCAACGTGGACAGGATGGACGGCTTCTTTGTGTGCAAGATGAGAAGGACCGAGAACATATTGGAGGAATGAGGCGGCTATGACGAAGGCTGGGTTTCGGACCGACACGGGCATGGTGAGAGGCAACAACGAGGACGCCATGCTCGTGCTGCCGTCCTCCGGGATATACGCCGTCGCCGACGGCGTGGGGGGCCATAATTCGGGCGAGTGGGCGAGCAGGAAGGCCGTCGGCGGCGTCGAGCGCTTTGTTCGGGTCCGCCCCGTGGCCGACGTCCACGGCACGGGCGACGCGGGCATGGCGGACGCGGCCCTGATGGAGTATTTTCTGCGCTGCTTCCGCGAGATAAACGCCGAGATACTGGCCCTTTCGCTGGAGGGCCAGGCAAACCGGGGCATGGCTACGACCCTAGTCCTCGCGCACGTCCACGGTGAAAGGCTCTATGTCGTCAACGTCGGCGACAGCAGGGCCTACATCGTCAGGAACGGCGGCATCAGCCAGATAACGATAGACCATACCGTCGTGAACCGCATGGTCTCGCTCGGCGACCTGACTGCGGAGGAGGCGCGCTTCCATCCGAGGAAGAACGAGATAACGCGCGCGCTGGGGGCGGAGGAGTCCGTGCTTCCGGACTTTTTCGTCACCGGCCTTGTGGCGGGCGACCGCGTCCTCCTTTGCAGCGACGGCCTCCATGGCGAGCTGTCCGACGGCGAGATATGCGGGATATGCTCGGAGGGCGGCGATCTGAACAGGATATGCGAATCCCTGGTGGCGGCCGCCAACAGGAGCGGCGGCCGGGACAACATAAGCGTGATCTGCGTGGAGATCGACCTATGAGCGAAAAAATACTGGCTGGACGATACGAGATAATAGAGAAGATAGGCGACGGCGGCATGGCGGTCGTGTACAGGGGCAGGGACAGGCTGCTCAACCGCTTCGTCGCGATAAAGGTGCTGCGGCCCGAGTACACGAGGGACTCGACCTTCCTCGAAAGCTTCAAGAGGGAGTCGCAGTCGGCCGCCAAGCTGTCCCACCCCAACATCGTCAACATATACGATGTCGGCAAGGAGGGCAACGTCAACTATATAGTGATGGAGCTCGTCGAGGGCAGGACCCTGAGCGAGGTTATAGACGACGAGGCGCCCCTTGACTACAAGCGCGCCATAAACATAGCCAAGCAGATAGCCTCCGCGCTGAGCCTCGCGCACAAAAACAACATCATACACAGGGACGTCAAGCCCCACAACATACTGATAATGCCGGACGGCAACGCCAAGATCACGGATTTCGGCATAGCGAAGGCCGTCACCGACGCGACGATAGTGGAAAAGGGCCAGGACTCCATCATGGGCTCCGTGCATTATTTCTCGCCGGAGCAGGCGCGCGGCGGCTACGTGGACGAGAAGTCGGACATATACTCCCTTGGAATAGTGATGTACGAGATGCTGACGGGGAAGGTGCCCTTCGACGCCGAGAACCCGGTCACGGTCGCGGTCATGCACATGAACGACAGGCCGGTCCCCCCGTCGCGGCTCGTGTCCGGCATACCGCCGGGGCTCGAGCAGATCGTGATGAAGGCCATAGAGAAGTACCAGATAAACCGCTTCAAGACGGCGGACGACATGCACGAGGCCCTGGAAAACGTCAACTTCATCTCGGGGATCATAGAGAACCCCGTCGTGGCCGAGCTGCTTCGCGCGAACCGGCGCGAGGAAGGCGCGGAGGCGGCCGGCACGGACGGCCCCGACGGCGCACCCCCGCGAAAGCGCGGCAAGGCGGCGAAAGGCCGGGACAGCGGCAGGGGCGGGGACGGCGGCAGCGGCAGCGGCAGGAAGGGGGACGGCAGGAAAGGCGGCGCCATGACAAAGACGAGGATAAGGATATTGGCCGTGGCCCTGGCGCTCATATGCGCGATCCCGGCCAGCTACTTCATATTTACGGGCCTGCAGGACCTGACGGCGCCCAAGGAGACGGAGATACCCGATCTGATCGGCAGGACCGAGGACGAGGCGACCGCGGAGCTGGAAGGGCTCGGCCTGAAGCTCGAGGTCAAGGATCTGGTGAACAGCGCCGAATTCGGGGAGGGCCTCATAGTGTCGCAGGAGAGGCCGGCCGGAAGCACGGCCAAGCAGGGCTTCACCGTCAGGGTGAACATAAGCCGGGGGATGCCGGAGCCGGAGGAGGCGCTGCCCGTCACCGTGCCATACCTGATAGGGAAAAGCCTCGAGGACGCACGCCGCATCATAGACAGCTACGGCTACAGGGAGGGCGCGATAAGCCGCGAGAACAACAGGCTTCCGCTGGACTTCGTTGTGCGGCAGAGCCCGTCGGCGGGCGAGGAGGCCGAGGCCGGCGCGCGCATAGACCTCGTGCTCAGCGACGGCGAGGCGGAGCCCGAGAACGTCGTCGTCCCCAGCCTGATAGGGCTGGCGGAGGACGCGGCCAAGAAGCGGCTCGAGGATTTCAGGCTCACAGTGGGCGCCATAACGGTCGAGGCCAGCATGGATCAGGCGGCCGGGCTGGTGATGTGGCAGCAGTACGAGGCCGAGGCCGAGATGGTCGAGGGCTCGAAGGTGGACATAAAGCTAAGCGCGGGCCCGCCGTCGAACGAGCCGAGGGGCGTGGCCATAGACATAGACTTCTCGTCGGCGCCGAACGAGGTGTTCAATCTGTCCGTCCTGCTGACGGAGGAGGACGGGAACGCGGTCACGGTGATACGCGAGGAGCTTCGCTACAAGAGCGCGGGCAGCGAGAGCGTAACCGTCACAAGCAAGGGCAAGGGCACGGTCTACGTGCTGTTCAACGGTGCCCAGGCGATGGTGTATGTGGTGGATTTCAGCCTGGGAACGAAGACGCTTCTTTAGATGCGGGGCTTGATTGTCAGGGGCGTCGGGGGCTTTTACTACGTGCGGCCGGAACGGGCGCCCGGCGAGGCCGGGGGCGGCTACGGGGAGGGCGTCTACATGTGCCGCGCGCGCGGCATATTCAAGAAGGACGGCCTCGTGCCCACGGTGGGCGATGTCGTTTACTTCGAGGCCACGGAGGGCGCCGAGGGCGTCGTAAACGGGATACGGCCCAGAAAGAACCTCTTTGCGAGGCCGCCCATAGCCAATGTGGACTGCTTCGTGGCGGTCGCCTCGGCGGCGCGGCCCGCGCCGAACCTCGAGATAATGGACAGGTTTCTCACGGTCGCGGAGATGGCCCGCGCGGAGGTGATCATATGCGTGAACAAGGCGGATCTGTCGGACTCGGATCCGGAGGGCGCCGGCGGGGCCGCCCTCATCGCCAGGGTCTACGGCGGCATATACCCGGTGCTGGAGACAAGCTGCGTGGACGGGCGCGGGCTTGAAAGGCTGCCGGGGCTTCTCATGGGGAAGACAAGCGCCCTGGCGGGGGCCTCGGGCGTGGGGAAATCCACCCTGCTGAACGCGCTCCAGCGGGGGCTTGCCCTGGAGACGGGGGAGGTCAGCGCGAGGACCAGCCGGGGCAGGCACACGACCAGGCACGTCGAGCTGTTCGAGATGGACTTCGGCGGGATGGTCTTCGACACTCCGGGCTTCAGCTCGTTCGAGGCGGCGCTGGCCTCGCCGGGCGCGGGCGGCGCGGAGGCCGCGTCGGGGCTTGCGGCCTGCTACCCCGAGATGCTGGGCTATGCCGGCAAATGCCGCTTCGACGACTGCCGCCACATACGCGAGCCCGGCTGCGCCGTGCTCGACGCGGTAAGGGACGGCGCGATAGCGCCCTCGCGCTACGAGTCGTATGCCCGCCAGCACCTAGAGCTCATGAAACCCAGGCACAGGACCCGATAAGCGGTTAAGGTGATAGGCATGAAAATACTGGCGCCCTCAATACTGGCGGCCGACTTCTCGGATCTGTCCGGCGAGGTGGCGAAGATCGAAAGGGCCGGCGCGCAGCTGCTGCATTTCGACGTCATGGACGGCCATTTCGTCCCTAACATAAGCTTCGGCCCCGCCGTCATGCGGAGCCTGTCCGGCAGGACGGGGCTGCCCTTCGACGTGCATCTGATGGTGGAGGGCGCGGATAGGTACATACCCGAGTTCGCCGTCGAGGACACGGCGTTCATAAGCGTCCATTGCGAGGCCTGCCCGCATCTGCACAGGACCCTGGAGCTGATACGCTCGAAGGGCGCGAATCCGGGCGTGGCACTCAACCCCGCGACACCGCTCTGCGCGATAGATGAGGCCATGGGCCATGTCGGCCTCGTGCTCGTCATGTCGGTGGACCCCGGCTTTGGCGGCCAGGCCTTTATACCCGGCTCGCTTGACAGGATACGCAGGCTGGCCCGCATGAGGCAGGAGCGCGGGCTGTCATTCCTGATAGAGGTGGACGGGGGCGTGACCCTGGAGAACGCGCCCGACATCGCGGAGGCGGGCGCCGACATATTCGTCGCGGGCTCGTCGGTGTTCAAGGCGGCCGATCCCGCGGAATGGGCTAGGGGCTTCTTCGCGGCCGTAGGCCAGTAGATTGATGGTTACTGCTCACACGCCACGCCATTTTTGCCCATCTCGGAACCTGGGTTCAATTATTGGCTTCCTCACGTACCAGGCAGTACGCTCCGGGAGCCAAAATCGCCCCCAGAACCCGATCTGGACAAAACTGCCGCAGCGTGTGAGCAGTTTCATTTAAGCAGGTTGTAATAGCGGTCGGGACCCCATTGGGTTTCGGGGGCTATTTCGGGCCCGAAGCGCGCAGGAAGTATCTGCGAAGCACGGCCAGGACGTCCTCGAAGTCCAGCGGCTTGCCCACATGGGCGTTCATGCCCGATTCGAGGCATTTCTCTATGTCCTCGCGGAACACGTTCGCGGTCATGGCTATGATGGGCACGGTCTTCGCCTCGGGGCAGTCCAGGGCGCGTATGCGCCGCGTCGCCTCGTAGCCGTCCATCTCCGGCATCTGCACATCCATGAACACCATGTCGTAGGCGGCGGGGTTTTCCGAGAAAAGCCGCAGCGCCTCGGCGCCGTTCTCGGCGCAGTCGATCTGTATCTCCGTCGGCTCCAGCAGCGCGAGCACGATCTCGCGGTTTATGGACACGTCCTCGGCCAGCAGTATGCGGCGCCCGGCGAAGCCCTCCGAGCTGTCGGGGCGCACGTCGTCGGCGGCCAGAAGGTTCTCCGCGCCCAGGCATTCGTTGATGCAGTCCGCTATGGACGAGGGGAACAGGGGCTTAGAGAGGAACTTGTCCACGCCGGCCGTCTTCGCCTCGTCCTCTATCGCGTTCCATTCCGCGGCGGACATCATGGTGACGACGGGGTTGCGGGCGCTGTCGGCCTTTATGCGCCGGGTAAGCTCTATCCCGTCCATGCCGGGCATCTTCCAGTCTATGAAGTATATGTCGAAATAGCCCTTCTGCCTTATGAGCGCGAGGGCCTCGTCGCCGCTGCCGGAGGTGTCGCAGGAGAAGCCGAAGCGGCCCGCTATGTCGGAGAAGTATTCCAGCGTGCCGGGGTCGTCGTCCACCGCCAGCACCCGTATGTTCCCCCAGTTGAGGCCGGGGCTGAGAAGCCGCTCCCCCTTCCCGCGCCGGATCTGCACGTTGAACGCGAAGACCGAGCCCTGCCCGAGCTCCGACTCTATCCATATGCTGCCGCCCATCATCTCTATTATGCGCTTGGAGATGGTGAGTCCTAGCCCCGTGCCGCCGAACTTGCGCGATGTGCTGCTGTCGGCCTGCTGGAAGGGGTTGAACAGATGCGACTGCTGCTCCTCGCTTATGCCTATGCCCGTGTCGGCGACCTCGATCTTGATGGTGCATAGGCCGCGATCCTCGCCCATCAGCGTGGCGCCGAGGCGTATGGCGCCCTGCTCAGGCGTGAACTTGACGGCGTTCGAGAGCAGATTCGTCACGACCTGCGCCAGGCGCTGCTCGTCGCCGATGAGGGAATGGGGGATGGCGCTGTCTATGTGGACCATGAAGTTCTGCCGCTTTTCGTCGATGCGGAAGTTTACGACATCGACGACCTTCTGGAGCATCCTCTCGAACACGAATTCGGAGAGGGAGAGCTCCAGCTTGTTGGCCTCTATCTTGGACATGTCCAGTATGTCGTTTATGACGCCGAGCAGATGCGTGGACGCGTCCTCGATCTTGTCCAGGCAGTAGTCCTTCTTCTCCATCTCGCCGGATGCCTTCGCTATGGCCGTCATCCCGGTTATGGCGTTCATGGGCGTGCGCATCTCGTGGCTCATGTTGGACAGGAAGTCGCTCTTTGACCTTGACGCGGCCTCGGCCTTTTCCCGCGCCGCGACGAGGCTGAGCATCATCTCGTTGCGCGACACGGTGTTCGCCAGAAGCAGGCTGCCGGAGCACAGTATGCTTTCCTCGTCGTCCCGGAACTTCCGCTCGCTGTGGCAGTCGTCAAAGCTGACGAAGCCCCAGAATTCCCCCTGGATCAGCACGGGCACGACGAGCACGGACTTTATGCCGTAGGGCGCAAGCCGCTCCCTTTCCGTCTGCGAGAGGCCGCTCACCGGGCCATTCACGCATTGGCCTGCCATGAAGCTCTCCTCCCATTCGGGTATGCTGCTGATGTAGGGGAAGGCGTAGGGCCCATCCATCTTCGCGCGCACCGTTTTGTCGGCCAGGCCCGAATCCGGGTCCAGCCATTCAAATATCTGCTCGTACTGGAGCAGGCCGTCGTCCATGCGGTTCTTCCATATGTATATGCGGTCGACGCCGACGCTGCGGGCCATCTTCTCCATGCCACTTTTCAGCGCGTCCTCAAAGCCGGCCCCCTCCTGGGTGATCAGTATCGTCGCGGCCTCGTTCACGGCGTACAGCAGCTCGCCCTGCCGCAGCAGTTCGCTGCCGAAGCTGTCCACCTTCTTCTTTTCGTCGAGGTATATCTTGTTCTGGAATTTTATGACGAAGCCTATGAACATGCCGGCTATTATGAAGGACTGCACATTGTCCAGGTACTGCTGGGTCTCGCTCATCTGTTTGACAAGCTGCGGCAGATGGTAGGCCAGATAGTAGCAGCCGGACACGCAGAGGAAGTGTATTGCCAGCAGCGCGACGCAGCTCCTGCCCTTCACCATCAGGAACACGATGACCGTGCTGAGGGTGAAGTAGGCGGGCATGCCGCTCCCGACGCCCCCGAGGAAGAAGAACGCCAGGGGGAAAAGCACGTCGCCGAGCAGGATCAGCGTAAGCCAGGTTCCGGCCCTGTAGACGTGGAAGCGATTGCAGGCGTAAAAAAGGAGCAGTATGGCCAGGACTATGCAGAGCATTACGGCGGTGACCTGGAGGCTGGGGAATATGACAAGCCGCGTGATCGTGGCCACGATCGAGGCGGCAAAGCCGACGAGGCATATCATGTTCAGTATGCGCGCATCCAGAGGCAGGGCGTCCGAGAAGACATATCTGTTGACCAACCCTCTTATTCTGCTCATCAAAGCCCTCCCATCCTGCGGCAACGCAACGGCCGGGCCGCGCGGCCGGCGCGGCCCATGCCGGGTAGATATTTATTATACCATGAAATAGAAAAAAGTGCGATTTTTTTGACGAAAATAGAGGCAGCCTTGAATGCCGCCGCTGAATGCGCCACAATAGAAATTGTGGCAGACTGCCCTTCAAATTGGAATGTAGGATTTGCAGGATCCAAAATGTAGGATTTGCAGGATCCAAAATGTAGGATTTGCAGAATCCAAAATGTAGGATTTGCAGAATCCAAAATGTAGGATTTGCAGAATTCAGGCTTGCGTTTTCGCTGGATAGGGTGTATTATCATAGTATGCAGCCGGGGTTCTGCGTGTCTCGAAACGACGCTACCCGGCCAGGATTCGTCCGTTTGCTGCGCCCGCAGGGGCGCGATGGAGGCCGCCATGTACATCGAGCGCGCCATAAGCAGGAAGCTCAGGGCGCTTGCGTCAAAGTTCCCGGTCGTGTTCCTTACCGGGCCGAGGCAAAGCGGGAAAAGCACGCTGCTTAGGCGTGTGTTTTCGGGCCATGAATATGTGAATCTCGAGGAGGCGGACACGCGCCGTTTCGCGCAGGAGGACCCTAGGGGATTTCTGGGCGCCTACGGCGATCACGCCGTCATCGACGAGGCCCAGCGCGCGCCTGCGCTGTTCTCATACATACAGACAAGGGTTGACGAGAAGGATAAGGGCGGCATGTATATCCTGTCCGGGTCGCAGAATTTTCTCATGATGAGAAATATATCCCAGTCGCTCGCCGGGCGCGTCGGCATACTGACGCTGCTGCCCCTATCCCTGGCGGAGCTTCCGGCGCGGCGCAAAAAATCGCTTTCCGCAGACAGATGGATGCACATGGGCGCCTATCCGAGGCTTTTTTCCTCGGACATAGAGCCTGCGGACTATTACCCAAGCTATATCAGCGCCTACGTCGAGAGGGATGTCCGGCAGGAGACGGGCGTCCACGATCTGGCCCGCTTTAGGGCCTTTCTCAGGGTCTGCGCGGCCCGGACGGGCGAGCCTGTCAATTTCACGGATATAGGAAAGGAGATATCCGCGGACGCCCGCACCGTCGCTTCCTGGATTTCCGTCCTCGAGGAGAGCTACATCACATTCAGGCTCCAGCCCTGGTACAGGAACCTCGGCAAGCGCCAGACGCGCACGCCCAAGCTGTATTTCCACGACACCGGCCTTCTGTGTTCCCTGCTTGGTATGGATGACGAGGACAGCCTGCATATGCACGATATGCGCGGGCATATCTTTGAAAACGCGGTGATCTCCGAGCTGGCCAAGGTCTGGCACAACTCGGGCAAGGTGCCACCCTTCTATTTCTGGCGCGCGGGCGGCGACAGGGAGATCGATCTGATAATAGAAAGATCCGACGCGCTGGAGCTGGTCGAGATCAAGAGCGGCGAAACGGCCATCCCGAAGCACGTCAGGAATATACGGGCGTTCGCGACGGACTACGTGACAGCCCGCACTGAGGGCCGCGTCGTCTACGACGGGCCGGACGGCCTGCGCGTCGGGGGCGTGCCATTCGCAAACTGGCGCAGCCTGTGGGGCTCTGCGAGGAAATAGACGGGGGCGCATTCAATCTGAGGATTAAGGCGCGGCGGGGGCCGGGGAGAGCCTGTCGCACCTGACCGCCACCCTCGCGCTGCCGCCGTATGTGCAGGTGAACAGGGTCAGGGCGTAGCCGCTTTCCGACATGTCCTCGACGGCCGTGGCCTCCAGGGTCTCTATATCCGCGACGGCGTAGCCCACGGTGTTCCCGCGCGCGCCGGTGAAGCTCAGCGCGTCGCCGTAGGACAGGAGATGTATCCTTCCGAAGTGCCGCCTGTAGTTGTGCGCGGCGATGACGATGCCGTCCTCCAGGCTGCCGCTGTACCGGCAGGGGGATATCCTAAGCCTGGCGTAGCTCCAGTCGTTCATGACGGGCAGCGAAAGGCCGAGGGCGGGTATGTCCAGGATGCCCATGTACGCCTCGCCGTCGACGGACAGGCCTGCGTCCGTGCCGTCTGCGCCCGCGCCGTCCGTGCCGCCCTCCGTCCGCGCGGCGATCTGCGCCGCCAGCGCGCCCGCGATCCGCCCCGAAGCGTCGGCCGCCCTCCTGTCCTCCATGCTGTTGTAGGCGAACAGGGAAACAGCCGACAGGACGAGCAGGCCGCCCAGAAGCATGAGCGCGGCGCCTAGCCTCGCGCGTCCGCGCCCCATGCCCCCCTTCAAGCCCCGGCGCGCGTTTCCGCCGCCTTCCGCCCCCGGCTGATCGTCCATCCGAGCGCGAACAGCGCCATGCCCGCGAACGCCAGGACGGGTATGGGCCAGCGCAGCTGCCCTGTCTGCGGGAGGTTCGCGAGCGGGGGGTATTCGTCGAAGATCCACTGCTGCGTAGGCTCGTCCCAGCGCCACACGCCGAGGGGCACGCCGTTTTCGTCCATCTCGACATAGGTGCCGTCCGGTCCCGGCGTCAGGCTGTGGCCTTCCTCTACCGGCAGCCCTGGGCCCGGCTCGGGTTCCGGCTCCGGCTCAGGTTCCGGCTCCGGCTCCGGTTCGGGCTCCGGCTCGGGCTCCGGCTCCGGCTCGGGATCCGGGTCCGGATCGGAGCCGGGAGGCGTGTATGGGGAGGGCTTCGTGATCTCCGTCTTGGGCGCCGAGCTTACGTCGTATTTCCATTCCGTCCCCTCGGGGCTGCCCGTCGGGAGGGACAGAAGAAAGGGCTGGATGCTGTTGTAGCCGCTGGCCGCCCCTGTCTGGGCAACGAGGTAAAGCCCGGCCTCAAGGGAGGGGAACGAGGCCTCGCCGTTGGCATCCGTCGTGGCCGGCTGGCCCGTTACGCCGTTCTGCGCGGCGAAGTCGCGCAGCCGCGCCGCTTCGGCAAGGTTTTTGTCCTTGACGAGGCCGGCGAGATCCGCGCCCGCGCCCATAAACTCGTCCGTGGCGGTGTACAGCAGGCTGCCGTCGCCTATCTCCACGCCCGCGACCCTGTAGATGGTGATCCCTGCGCCCTGTATCGCGGCGCCGCCGTACTTCATCACGACCGCAAGGCTGCAGTCGCGCTCCAGATCAGGCGGCGGCACGGCGGCGAAGGCCGCAGGCAGCGCGAAGGCGCAGCACAGCAGGAGCAGCGGCGCCGCGTATGCGATTCGTTTCAGAGAAGCCCTCATTGCAATCCACCCATCATTTCCAGATTCAAAACCGTCCCCAAATCCCCTCGATCCAACTGTCAGCCAAACCTTCAGCCTGCCTTGCGCCTTGTGAATTGTGCCTTGCGCATCGCGCATTGTGCCTTTCAAATCCCGCCCCTGCGCCGCCTGTATCTGATCAGCGCCCCTATCAGCAGCGCCAGCAGCATCGGCGCCGCGAAGATCGCCGCGGAAAAGGCGGGCTCTATCATAATCGCGTCCGCCGTCACCCGCGCGCCGCCCCCCGCGCCCTCCACGCGATGCCCGCGCACCAGCAGCCTGTGGCTGTTGATCCCGTAGGGCGTGCATGTGACGAGGGTGGCGTAGTCCATGCCCTCGACGATGGCCAGGGACTCCAGCTCGTCGGGCTCCACTATGAGTATCTGGTCGGCCTCGTAGCTCAGGACCTCGTCAAGCGTCGTGATCATGAACAGATCGCCTATGGACATCTTGTCCAGATCCGTCAGCAGCAGGGACGAGGGCAGCCCCCTGTGGCCCGTTATGGCCGTGTGCGTGCCTGGGCCGCCGACAGGCAGGGACGTGCCTTCCATATGCCCGATCCCGGCCTGCAGCACCTCCTCGCCCGTGCCGTGGTATATGGGCAGCCTCACCCGTATAGAGGGTATCTCGAGGTAGCCCATGGCCCCCGTGCCGGAGACGCGCAGCAGGGACTCGTACTCCGCCCGCTCCTCCTCCGACAGGATGTAGCGGCTGGGATTCGCCCTCAGGGCCTCGTTGTAGGCCCTGGCCGCGTCCAGCATGCCCGCGTAGCTCGCGTCGTCCATCCTCACAACGCTCTCGCTGTAGCCCGCGATGACGCGGGACTGGTGCCGCGAGTTCACGTAGTCGCTGACGAAGGGGTAGAGCAGCACGGAGAGCCCCGCGAAAAACACGCCCAGCAGCGTCAGCGTCAGCGCGTGCCTGCGCAGAAATCCCCTGCCCGCGCCGCCCGGCAAAGCCCTCGCCCCGCCATCCCTGCCCATCCGCTTCGGGCGGGCCTAGCGGCCGGCCGCCGCCTTCCTGCGCGCGATCAGCAGCACGCCCGCGCCGAGCATCAGCAGCAGGCCGACGCCGATGAAGATCGTGCGCCCGATGCCGCCGGACTCGGGGAACTCTATGCCGGTGCTGTTCCCTATGGCGACAACCCCGTCCCCGTCGGCGTCAGGAGTACCGTCGAAGCTGTATTCCAGCGCTGTTAGCGCGGCGGGCTCCCCGCCGTATGTCGCGGCAATCTCCACCTTGACGGACTCCGTAAGCGCGTTGTAGCCCTCCGGGGCCTCAGTCTCCACGAGGTAGTAGGTCCCGGCATCCAGGCCGCTGATCAGGAGCTGGCCCAGGTTCTCGCCGGAGGAAGCGACGGAGATCTCCGTCACGCTGCCCGAGGGGTCAACCTTGTAGCTGCCGGCCGAGCCGGCGAACTTTACCGCTGTGCCGTCGGGGGCGTCGGCGCGCAGCTCGAAGGCGGCGCCGGACAGCCTGTCGGACGGTACGTCCGAGCCGGGAAGCCTATATTTATGTATGCCAAGCTTGAAGCTGTACACATATACCTCGTCCGTGACTGTATTCCCTGTGCCCCCCGCATTGGGATTGTTGCTGTACTGGATATAGGCCTCGTTGGGGTTTCTGTCTATGGCCGCGCCGCTGGTGACGACGGCGTCCGCGTTCAGCTCGGCGGAATAGCTGACCACGATGTCGGCGCCGGGGCTCAGATTGATGAATTCATCCGGGTCGAACACGATGCAGAAGGTATCTGGGTCTATGCTCTCAGTCACGAGAGTATAGTCGCTATAGTCAGTGCCGCCAACGGTGACCTCAACGCTGGTGCCGTCAAACGTAAGCCCCGAGCTCAGGGTGTCGTGTATGGTAAAGGCGTAGGACGCGTAGCCGGCCATGTTCGGGACCTTGGACGTCAGCTGGAAGTAGGCTGTGTCGCCTATGGCAAGATCCGTGCTGTCGCCGAAACCGCTGGTTGCATTGTCGGAAACCTTCTTCTCTATGATAGGCAGATCGGCCTTCAGGCTGACGGTCACGGTCGGGTCCGTGGTCGTCAGTATGTGCGCCGCGACCAGATTGACGCTGTTATCGTCGTTCCTGTCGTCAAAAGTGCCGCTGTACACCAGGTAGTAGCCGAGCTCCAGATCGTCTATGACGGCTGTTTCGCTGCCTGGCGACCCAGTGCCGGTCCCCGTGTCGTCGGGGGCGATTGATTCAGTGCCTATGTATGCGTACACCGCCTCCGCGAAGGCGTTTAGCGCGTCGATGTCGCCGTCTATGCCCTCGAGGTAGGCGGACAGAAAGTTGGTGGGGCCGGCCGCAGTATAGAACTTTCCATCCACAAGAGGGTCTTCATACGTAAAGCCCTCGAAGTCCTCGTCGATCTTGTAGGCGTAATTCGAGCCCGAATAGCTCTCAAGCTCGAAGATCCTGTACGCGCTGAACGTGTGGCCGGAGATGCTCAGCGATTCGCTGCTGTTGCTGATGGTTATGCTGCCATCCCCGGCCGCGAAGACGGGGATGGCGGGGAGGGCCAGCGCGAAGGCCAGCGCGAGGGTCAGGGCCGCCGCCATGATTCTCCTGTTTTTCATTATCTCGGTTCCTCTCATCAATGCTGCAAACAAAGCCCTTGCGGCCGCTTCGGCCGGGGCGGCAATCTGTATCGTCGGGCGTTTGCAGCTTCGCCCGTTCCGATCATTGCCGCCCATATTGCTGCTGCCCACGCGCCACGCCAGTTTACGCGCTGTCGTCGAACAGCCGGCGCCTCCTTGCCACAGCCAGCAGCGCCGCGGCCAGCGCCATGGCTGCCGCCCCCACGGCCGCGTACATGCCCGCGCCGGCGCCCCCGGTCTCGGGGAAGCGGGCGGCGGTCTCGTTCCCGACGGGTATAAGGCCGTCGTTGGCGATCAGCGCCGCCGCCCCGTTATATGGATCATTGTTGTCCCCGCTCACCATGTATACGAGCAGGGGCCCGTCGAGCTTCCGGTAGCCGGGGGGCGCCTCCGTCTCCAGGATGAGGAAGGTACTGCCGGGCAGTATGTACTGGTTGGCGAACAGGGCCGTGCCCATCTCGCCGCTGCTCGCCGACAGGAGGTAGTAGTAGGTCCCCTCGCCCGGCTGGCCGGCCGGGATAGTCATCTTAGCGTCAGGGCCATCGTCCTGCCAACCGCCGTATTTAACATTTATATACAGCGCGAAGGCCGCCCCCGACAGCCGCAGCTCGGCGTCGTCGCTGTCCGTCTTCAGCAGCGAGAAGGAGTTTCTGCTGCCGCCGCCCGAGGCGCCCGAGCTCGTGACCTTGAATTCGATCTTTGCCTCGGCCGCGCTCTCCGAGTAGCCCTCTATGCAGACCGTGTTGCTGACATTCACCGCCTGGCCGGGCGCGCCGACGACGAGGGCCCTGTAGCTGATCTCGATCTTCGTCTCGTCGGGCAGATGATCGAAGGTGATGGAGTTGTCAATCGGGCTGTAGTCCGGCGTATGCTGGGCCGACACGTCATGCCCGTCTATGATCACCTCGATCTGCGAGAGATCGACGAAGGACAGGGATGAACTCATCGTATCCTTTACGGTGATGGTATTGGCACTCGGAACCCCCAGTTTCTTCCCCTCGGGGTTCACGACGATATCCACCTTAACGGTCGTGCCGCTGTCCGCGGCCATCTCCTTCGTGATGATGGGCTTGCCGTAGCTAGTCTTGGCGTCCGCGTCCAGGCGCCTCCACCCATCCGGGTATTTTATGCTGATCGAGGCTGTGTTCAGGAAATTCGTGGTGCCCTCGCCCAGAGCCGATTCGTCCTCGATCAGGAGCGTGTAGACCACGCCGTACTGGACATCCTTGTCCCAGTCGATGGTCACGGACTTCCATCCTCCGATGGATGCATCCCATACGATGAGATCGCTGCCGAAATCAAAGGAGAAGTTCGTCCGCAGGGCGCCCGGCGTGATCACAAGCTTATCGGGATCCACGTAATATAGGCCGCCGTCTCCCGCATAGACTAACACGCCCTCCCACTTGGTCTTGTCCTGGTGCAGCGCAAGGCGCGAATCGAAGCTGTCCGAAAACACGGGATCGATCCCGTCCGGCGCGAGGTCGTACTTAGTGGCAGGCGGGTAGCGGTTGAGGCTTACGGAGTAGGCAAAGCCCTTTGTGTTCGCCTCGTAGAAGTCAGCCTCGCTGTATGGTGGTGACGTTGGTTCGCCCTTCGTTACCCAATCGCCGTTGTCCAGATAGGTTTCGCTTCCTGACTTCGCGATGGGCCTGATGAGATAGCCGTCGCCGTAGACCTTTTCGCTGCCGTCCAAGACCATCCTTGCCACGTTGTACAGGGATCCGTCGGATCCGTCGCGCAGCCCCTCCGCGAGCGTCCTGCCCTCGTACATCCCTTCCAGTATCTCCGCCGCAAGGGGTATCCTGTAGGTCACGGTGACGATGCTGTCGGCGCTTATGTTCCACTTCGCCCCAGTCGGATTGGGAACGTCGTTGGAGTCTTTCTGCGCGTTGAACAGCAGATACCAGGTGATCGGCTCCGAAGGATTGAAATTTTGGTATTGTTCCAAGAAATTCGAATCGTCCCCGTAGACCAAATCCCATGTGTAAGTGCCTGTGGGGACGGAGACCCCGCCTACTTTTATGTCGACCGTCATGTGTTCCTTCGGCGGCTTGTTGTCCACCATTACCCAACGGTAGGGTTCGACGGGTTCGATGAGGCGCATGCCGTCTTTTATGTAGACGACCTTCCCGTTCAGTCTTCCCGGAACCTGCACCGAGATCGTGTACTCGATATAGTCGTTCTCGTCGATTCCGTCGGCGTCGTCCTCCACCAGCACGCCCGTCTTCTCCATTTTTTCGACGAAGTTCCCTACGGTGGCCGTGTTTTCATAGCCGCCCCTGCCATCGGGGTAGGTGAATGCGACGTGGTTGCTGTATCCGTCCTGCTGATCCGTGACTGTGACCTCGGCCTCGTACTCGATGACGACGCGGCGGACCGGGGTCTCGAGCTCTTGGTCCGACGGCACCGTGAGAGTGAATCCGGCGTTCTGGCCTGAAATAGAAGTAAAGTCGCCCGCGTTGCGCGTACTCGCGCCATAGACGTATGGGGCGCCCCCGATTGCGTGGTTTTTGTCGTATTGCGGCGTGTTCTCGGTGGAGGCGTACTCGCACAGCCATACATTTATCGTGCTGGGCAGGATGCTCAGGCCGCTTCCGAGCGTGTCGGTGATATCCACGCCCCGCAGATCCGTGAAGCCGTCCCCCGCGACGACGGTCCATTTGACCTTGTCGCCTATGTCTCCCTTGCCGTCGCTGTCCGGATCATAGGAGAAGGCGCCTGTCTTGTCCAGATGCTTGAGACGGAAGTCGCCGCCCGCCGTGGCGGAAACCGGCTTGACGGGCTCCACGCCCGATATCCCCCCGGCTGTGACGGTATTTTTGAAGTTGTAGCCGTTGACAGGGTATTTGTCGCTAGGCCCGGCCGCCGCAAGCAGAGCGTCGGACACCAGGACGGAATAGGTCACGGTCGCGGTCTGCCCGTCTTCGAGAGTCACGCCCGTAAGCGGAATCTTGTAGCGCCCCCCGTGATAATCATGTTCCAAATGCACTGCGGCGACCGTCGCATTGACCGTTGCGCCGTCCGGACCGCCCGGCCATGCGACATTGACCGACCCCTGGATCGACAGCTTATCGTAACGCAGGGAATAAGCATAAAAATACCACGGGCCTATATCCATCACGTCCGTAAGCACGATATTGTCTACCGTTCCGCTGTGCGCCGTCACCTCAACGGTGTAGCCCTCTATCGTATGCGTCGCCGGATTGTAGCTTCCCGCCGTCTTTTCCACGGTGATATAGGGATCGGGATCGACGGTTATGCTTACAACCACGTTCTCGCCAAATACGATCTGGCCGCCATCGTTGCCCCCGGTGGAGTTGAACTGGGCCTGGAGGTAGATGACGAAGTTCGCGTTGCCGTAGTGATCGATGAAGTTTTCGGGGGGGATTATTTCTTCTCCGTCCTTGTCCACGTCAAAGAAACGTACCTTTATGGTGCTGCCGGCGCCTGCGGCTATAGCGTAATTCCCTATAGGGAGTATGCCGGCCCCCGTGATGCTGCCGGTCTGCAAGGTAGGCACCGTGATCACGTCGGGGAGCTGGTATGTCAGCCAGCCGTCGCCGTCATACTTGAACTGCTTGCCGGCGTTTGGCTCGGCGAATGCGAGCTCGATGGTATAGCTGTCCCCCACATGGACCGCGCCCCCTGTGGGGACAGGAACGCCGTTTGAATCCTTGACGACGGCCCCCGTTATGAAGTCCGCGAGGTCGGACGAAAAGCCGTTGGAATCGAAAATGAAGGGCACGAAGGAGCCCAGCGTCAGCGGGTCGCCGGCGGCGGCGTAGCAGCCTTCCCCGTGGACGTGCTCCGCCAGGCCGCAGACGAGCGTCTTCGCGTAGCCCGCCGCAGCGGCCTCCTCCTCCGAGCCGAAGGCCGACAGGGGGAGATTCGGGTGCTCGCCGCCTGTTTCGTCGCTGCCTGTTTCGCCGTCGCTGGACTCGTCGCTGCCGGCCTCGTCGCCGCCTGTTTCGTCGCTGTTGGCCTCGCCGTTGCCTGTTTCGTCGCTGCCTGTTTCGCCGTCGCCTGTTTCGTCGCCGCCGGCCTCGCCGCTGTCGGCCTCGTCACCGCCTGTCTCATCGTCGCCTGTTTCGCCGCTGCCTGTTTCGCCGCTGTCGGCCTCGTCGCCGCCCGTTTCGTCGCTGCCGGCCTCGCCGCCGCCCACCCAGACGTACTCATAGCATGCGTCCGTGTGGGCATGCTCCTCCAGGCCGCAGACGGGCGGCCCGTCCGGATCCAGCTCCGCCGTCATCGCGGGCATGGAGAGCGCGTAGGACACCATCAGGGCGACGGCCAGCCCCAGGAGGGCCAGGCTGGCCGAAGCTCCGCGCCTGCCGGCCTTGCCGGCCAGGGCGGCCAGTATTGAGTTTCGCGGGTTTTCGCGCATGTTCGCCTCGCTTTGCGCCCGTTTCCGGGCCTTTCCGCCCCGCGCGGAGAAGTATACTTGTCCGCGCATCCTTTTCTTCCCATGAATGACAGCCGTTCATGGGTTTTCCTATCCTGTCGCAGCCTCGACTTTCCAGACAATCCTACGGCGGAGAATCATGATTCTCCGCGCAAAAGAGGGCATCGCTTTCAGGGGCGCATACAGGCACCGTCGTGCCGCCTGCTTCGCGCGCAAGCGCACCCTGCGGCGCCCTCTGCGGTTATTATATACTATTTTGGTCACAGTTCGGTAACATATCGTAAAAAATTGAAATTTTTTTTATATTTTATATCAGCTGGGATCGGGATGCCATAAGCGCGGGGCGCTATTCCACGAAACCGAAGGCGTTCAGGGGCCAGACCCTCAGCGCGACCCTGCCGATGATCTGCTCGCCGCTCACCGTCCCTATCGCGCTCGAGCGGCTGTCGGCCGACGTAAGGCGGCGATCCCCCATCACGAACCATCGCCCGTCAGGGACCTGGTAGGGCAGGGGCAGGTCGCATTCCCCCAGGGCCTTCTCCGGGGCGTAGGGCTCGTCGAGGGCCTCGCCGTCCACAGAGACCACGCCGTCCTCGCTGATGTCCACCCATTCGCCCGCGACGGCGATGACGCGCTTGAGCAGTATCTTGTTGCTGTAATGGAAGGCGACGATGTCCCCCCGCTCGAAGCCGCCCTGCCTGAACGCGACGACGAGCTCCCCGTCGCGCAGCGTCGGCAGCATGCTCTCGCCGTATACGCGGAAGGTCGGCGCCCAGAGCGTGGAGAGCAGGATCGAGACGGCCGCCACGACGATCAGGGCCTTGACCGCGCCCCAGGCCGCCGTGCGGAAGGCCCTTGCCCTCCCCAGCCTCTCGATCTCCGCCTCTATGTCCGCCACGGACGGGCGCCGCGGCTGCCCGTCGCCGTTCATGCCCCGCCGGCCCCGTCCTCGGGCTTGCCGCTGTCGGCCCTGCCGCCGGCCCCGTCCTCAGACTTGCCGCTGTCGGCCCCGCCGTCGCCCGCCTGCGGCTGTGCGCCCGAAAGCAGGGGGTTGCCGCGTATCATCTCGTCCAGCACCGCGTGGACCTTCAGGAACTGGTCCGCCCTTCCCTTGAAGCTTTTCCACAGCTCCTCGACAGTCTGCTTTTCAAGGGCCTCCCGCGCGGCGGCGCGTCGCTCGGCCTCGCCGACTATCGCCTCGGCGCGCCGTTCGGCCTTCTCGACCAGCGCCTCGGCGTAGCGCGTGGCCTCCCTTTCCTTCTTTTCGACCCTGCCCCTGTACTCGGCCTCCATGACCCGCAGGCTTTCGAGGTATATGTCGGCGCTTTCCTGCGCGGCCTTCATTACGCCGCCGATCTGCAGGGACGCCTCGGCTATGGAGCCCGCCT
>JAISXZ010000224.1 GCA_031270275.1 Eubacteriales Family XIII. Incertae Sedis bacterium
GAAGCACGAAGAGATCGTCATGCACCAGACCCGAAGAACTCAACGCGCCCCATGCTCCCGAAAGACTCAATGCAACCGGCCGGTCAACAGGGGGGTGCGTTGACTTTTTCAATTAAGCCCAAAAAAAAAAATTTTTGTTTTTTGATTTTCCCTATTGACAAACACGGCGGCATGTGATATCCTAATAATTGTTAGCGGCGGCTAATTTACGGTGAGGCGGAACTACTTATCCTGCCATGACAAGTAAAAGGTTACGGGCCGGCAGACCGGCAAACAAATCACTCCTCAACATCAACGCAAAGACGCACGAGACGCACAACGCACGAGACGCACAAGACGCACAGCGCACGACGAAAGACGCACGAATGTAAACCTTGCCGCTTCGCCAAATTTTTTTGCCGCATGGTTAGATCGATCTAACCATGCGGCAGGCCGCCACTATTTATTTCAGGAGGTAAGGATGCTTGGACGCACAGGACATTAGGATGCTTGTGGTGCGCAGCGCGCCTACGATCTGGGGGCTGCGCCCCGCGAACATCCTCACGCTCGCGAAGTCGGGGCCTGCGGCCTGCGATCAGGCCATAGGCAGGCTTGAAGGTCTGCTGGGGCCGAAGGGCGTTTCGGTCAGGAGGATACACGAGTCCGAGAACGCGATCCAGATAATGATATACAGAAGGAAGGAGCTCTCCGCGCGGTTCAGGGACGCCGAGTGCCGGGAACTGCTGTCAAGGTGCGGCTATCCCGTGGCGGCTGGCGTCGAGGCCGCGCTGCGCAGGCTGTCGGACCGCATGGCGGCGGGGGACGGCTTCCCCCACGAGATAGGCATCTTCCTCGGCTATCCGCCGGAGGACGTGCGGGGCTTCGTCAGGCACAAGGGCAAGGACTGCAAGTACAGCGGGGACTGGAAGGTCTACGGCGACGTGGAGCGGTGCAGGGGGCGTTTCGCCGCCTACGACAGCTGCCGCCGCCGGGCGGCGCGCATGCTGGGGCGCGGCGCCAGCATGGAGGACCTTGTAATGAATGGCGTGGGGGCCGATGCGGCAACCATCGTGTGAAAAGGAGGCGAATATGGGCAAGGCGGCGGTAATATACTGGAGCGGCACCGGAAACACAGAGGTTATGGCGGGGGCGGTGCTGGAGGGGCTTAAGGGCGCCGGCGCCGAGGCGGAGCTGATCCCCGTCAGCGGCATAAAGGCGGCGGACGCGCTGGCCTATGACAGGCTGGCCCTGGGCTGCCCGTCGATGGGGGCGGAGGTGCTGGAGGAAAACGAGTTCGAGCCCTTCTACACGGAGCTCGAGAACGGTATAGAGGGAAAGCCCGTCGCGCTGTTCGGCTCCTATGGCTGGGGCGACGGCGAGTGGATGCGCAACTGGAACGAGCGCTGCGCGGGCAAAGGCGCGAAGCTCGTCGCCGAGGGCCTCATCGCAAACGAGGCGCCCGATGAGGGGGCCTTGACGGCCTGCAGGGAACTGGGCAAAAAGCTCGCGGAGGCATAGCGGAAGCCTGGCAACGCAGCCGGGGCGCAAAAGGGCAAGCCAAATGTGCAGGTTGTTTTTTAACAGTTCCTAAGCCTTATGATCCCGACGAGGCCGAACAGCACGAATATGGCGGCCGAGACGAGCCGTATGTTTTTTTCGGGTATCCTTTTCCGCATGACCGTCCCTGCGGCTATGCCTATGCCGTCGGCGATCAGCATGCCGGCCGTTGTGCCCGCCAGCACCAGGGCCGGGAAATCGGGGAATCTCGCGGCCAGCGTTAGGGTGACCAGCTGCGTCTTGTCGCCCATCTCGGCTATGAAGAACGCGATGGCGACCGTCATTACGGGCCCGAACCTCGTGGCGCGACGTTCCTCGCCTTTCAGGCTGTCGCCGCGCAGGGTCCATATGCCGAACAGTATGAAGGCTATCGAGGATGCCGCCTCTATCCACGTCTGGACGGCCTCTATGCGCGTGACGGCGGCTCCTGCCGCCACGGCCATGGCGTGGTTCAGCACGGTCGCGATGAGCACGCCGCACAGGACTTTCGAGGCCTTGTATTTCGCGGCGAAGGCTATGGCCAGAAGCTGCGTCTTGTCGCCCATCTCGGCGAGCAGCACCGCGCCGGCGGGCGCCAAAAAAGAAAGATAGGCCGGATCGATCGTCATGTCCCCTCCTTTCGCGCCGTTTGGCGAAGGCGCGCCGGGCAAAGGCCCCGCAACAAAAAAGACCTTCGGCATGCCCCCCGAGGAACGGGAAAGCACGTCAAAAGTCTCGTTGCCGGACAACCGGTCGCAAAGCCAGGCCGTTTTATAGGCCAGCATGTTGACTTTGCGATCAAAACTACTCCCTTTTAACAACTTCAATGATATAGCGCCATCCATTGATTGTCAATTAATATTTGAACCAAACCGGCCGATATTCTTGACAGAGGAAAGGAGGGGATGGCGATGCTGCTCCCGGTCAACTATTTCGGTCACGCCACGCTCAGCCCGCGCGGGGCTCCTCTTTCCGAGTCCAGAGGCCAGCCGACCTTCGCCGCCGCCTACAGGCAGGCGCTTCTGAACCTGAAGGAAGGCGAGACGGTCCCTGAAAACGAACGGGCGATGTACAGGGCTGCCGAGGACGCGGACAGGAGGATCCGCGAGGAAAGGCGCAGGGGGGACGGGCGGAGACACGGAACCCGCGACGGCGCCGAGGCTCAGGGGGATGCTATGGACGGCCAGAAACCGCTTTACATTGAGATCTGAGCGAGACAGGAGGTGTTTACGCAATGGACAAGGCAGCGCTGGAGTTTTTGAAAACGAGAAGAAGCATAAGGGCATTCAAGCCCGACCAGATCGATGAGGGCACGCTGGACGCGATACTGGAGGCGGGCGTCTACGCGCCGACGGGCATGGGGGCGCAGTCCCCTGTCATAGCCGTGGTGCGGGACAGCGAGACGAGGGGCCAGCTGACGCGCATGAACGCGAAGGTCCTCGGCAAGACACCCGAAGAAGTGGATCCCTACTACGGGGCGCCGGCCATACTTGTGGCGTTCGCGCCCCCGGACGGGCACACCTATATAGAGGACGCGACGAGCGTGCTGATCTATATCCAGCTTGCCGCCCACGCGGCGGGGCTTGGCGCGGTATGGGTGCACCGGGAGAGGGAGATGTTCGAGAGCGAGGAGGGGAAGGGCCTTCTGAAAAAGTGGGGGCTGCCCACGGATCTGGCCGGCATAGGCGCCGTCGCGCTCGGCCATGCCGACTGCGAGGCCCCCGCGCCCGCCGCGCGAAAGAGCGGCTACGTCATAAAGGTCTAGGCGGGGACGCCTGCGAATGAGGCGCTGCGCTATAGGCGCGCCAGCCTGACTATCGTGTCTGCGCAGGCCTCCACGCCGAACAGGCCGCTGTCTATCGACAGATGGTAGTTCCTGGCGAGGCCCCAGATCTGGCCCGAATAATGCCTGTAATAGCTGGCGCGGGCCTTGTCCGTCTTTTCCATCACCTTTTCAGCGTTCCTTTCGGGGACGCCGAAATCCTCTGTCACGCGGCGCAGCTTGTGCTCCCTGTCCGCGTGTATGAAGACGTTCAGGCAGTCGTCCCTGTCGCGAAGGATGTAGTCGGCCGACCTCCCGACTATCACGCAGGCCTCCTGGCTGGCGATGTCGTTGATGATGTTGCCGAGCAGCACGTGTATCTGGTCCTGCAGCGGCATGGCGTCAGGCGAGAATACCGAGTGGGAGAACATGTCCCATATGGAGAAGTTGAAGGGCGCGCCTGCGGAAAGGCTTTCGTCGGTGTCCTTGATGAAGTCCGCCGCAAGGCCGCTCTCCTTTGCTGCCAGCTCGATGAGGTCCCTGTCGTAGAACGCGAAACCGAGCCTTTCGGCCGCAAGCCTGCCTATGAAGCGGCCGCCGCTGCCGTATTCGCGGCTGATCGTTATGATTTTTTTCATTTGTATGTCCCAATACCGCTGGCCGGCGGGCAACAAGAAAAAAACCGCGCGCCCCCCGCGTTTTGGCGCGGAGGGCAGGCGGTTTCTCTGTTTTGCCGGCTTTATGCTACGTTTACGTTGACTGCCCTTAGCTTGCTGCTGTTCTTGGGATCGGGCTCGGTGTCAAACGTCACTTTTTGACCCTCATTCAGTGTCTTGAAGCCATCGACCTGTATCGCCGAAAAATGCACAAACACATCCTCGCCATCCTCGTCGTTGGTGATGAAACCAAAGCCTTTGTCCGCATTAAACCATTTCACAGTGCCGTTGTTCATTGACGGTATCCTCCTTTTAGATACACGCATTCCATTTTTTAGTACATAAAAAACAGAACATTAGAAAATTGTATTCGGCCTCGAAACGGACAATGCCGCCGTTTCATTGAATACTGTTAAAATGTATCATGTATTTTTGGCCGTGTCAAGCGCTTTTCCCTCTTTTTCCCTCGCTTCACAATATTTTTTCGCGACTGGACGAACGGGGGCCTTTCGGCATTTTTTTGTTGACATATAATATTATATGATATATAATATAGCCATAGAAATAATATCATGCCCGCGCCCGGCGGGATCGGCGACGAAGCTGGGCGTATGGATGAAAGGAGTGTGATCGCCCATGGGATTTCAGGTGGGGGCAGCCCTGCTGGACGCCTGCGTGCTGTCGCTTCTGCAAAAGGAGGACACCTACGGCTACATCCTGACGCAGACGCTGAGAACCGTTCTGAACGTTTCGGAATCCACGCTTTACCCGGTGCTGCGGCGCCTGCAGAAGGTGGGCTTCCTCAGCGCGTATGACCGGCCTTATCAGGGGCGCAACAGGCGCTACTATGCCATCACGGAGAAAGGCGTGGAGCAGGTCGGGACGTACCGCCGCGACTGGGTGGCGTACAGGGGCAGGGTGGACAGGCTTATGTGCGGAGGTGGTGTCGATGGACAGGCTTGAATACATGGCGCGTCTCGAAGCGGAGCTCGCCTGCGTTTCCGACAGCGAGCGCGAGGACGCCATGGCTTATTACAATGAGTATTTTGACGAGGCGGGGCCGCAGGGCGAGGCGCAGGCCATAGACGAGCTCGGGCCGCCGGAGCGCGTGGCGGCGCAGATAAAGTCCGCATCAGCAGCCAGGGATGGCGCGGCGGGGGACGTTTCGGCGGTGGATGCGGCCGCACCGCCGAAAAAAGGCGTCTCGGCGCTATGGTGGGTGATAGTCGGGATCCTCGCCCTGCCGATAGCCCTGCCCATCGCGATACTGCTGTTCGTGCTGGCAGTCGCGCTTGTGGCGGTCACCTGCGCCCTGACCCTGGCGCTTGCGGCCGTCGTGGTCGCCGCCTTCGTGTGCGGCGTCGCCGCCGTCGTCGCCGGCATAGGCGTGCTGTTCTCCAGCGCGGCCGCAGGCATGTTCTATATCGGCTGCGGGCTGGTCTCGGTGGGGGCGGCCCTGCTGGCCTGCCTGCTGATAATGGCGCTGACGCGGGCCATGGGCAATGGCGTATACGGCCTGTTCGGATGGGCCAGGCGGCGAGGCGACAGAAAGCGGGACGCGGGCAAAGGAGGCAGCAATGGCTAAACCTACAAGATACATAGTCGCGCTGGCGCTGACGCTTGTGGGCGCGGGCGCGGCGCTCGCCATAACGGGCGCGCTGACGGGGGGATTAAGGAGCGTATACTTCGGGGACGACGGCTTTTACCTGGGCAGCGAGGCGAATATCGGCACGGGCCGCCAATACGAGTCCTTCGAGTCGTTCAGCGACATCGATATAGACGTCACGGCATACCAGATCGCGTTCAGGGAAGGCGACGGCTACAGCGTCGAGATCACGCGCGCCTCGGAGCTTCCCGGGCCGGATATATCGCTGGAGGGCGACAGGCTTGTGATATCGGGCGCGGGCCACGAGCGCAGCGGGGAGCCGCGCTGGGTCTCGCTCATGCGCGGAACGATCTTCGAGAACGGCATAGTCGGCCTGATAAACGGCCGCTGGAGCGGGGAGGGGCGCCGCGACATGGTGATAAGCTATCCCAAGGGCGCCGCCTTGGGGAATGTGGGCATCGTGATAGGCGCGGCCGACATAGGCATATACGGCCTGAAGGCCGAAAGCCTCGACATATCCTGCAGCTTCGGGAACCTGTACGTCTCCGGCTCCGATTTTTCGCGGCTGCGCGCGAGCCTGGACGCCGGCAACTGCGAGCTGGACGGCGTCCGGGCCGACACGGCGGGGTTTTCGCTGAACGCCGGCAGCCTGTCGTCGCGCGGCCTGGACTCCGGCGGCCTGGAGGCTGACATCGACGTGGGCGGCATAGACATCGAGGGCACCCTGCGCGGCGACACGCGCGTCTCGGCGGGGACTGGCGACGTGAGGCTGGAAAGCGGCCTGCCGGAATCGGAGTACGATATCGATCTCGACGTGTCCATCGGCGTCGCCACCATAGACGGGGACAGGACGCCGGAGGGCGGGTTCCGCAGCGGCGGGGGCGCGGAGAACAGCCTGAGCGTCAGCGCCGCCCTAGGCAGCGTGTACATCAAGTTCGGCGGGCGCTAGCCGCCCGCCGGCGTGGCCCGCGCACCCCGCTGCCCGGCAGCCCCCGCCGGCGCGGACGCGCGGACGCGAACCGATCAGCGTCTTCTTGCGGGCAGCTGCGCCAGCATCACGGCCGCGAACATGAGCGCGCAGCCCAGCATCTCCCTCGGCGTGAGCCTCTCGTTGAGCAGGAGGAAGCCGCCTATGACGCCGAACACCGCCTCCGTGCTCATTATTATGGAGGCAGCGCTCGGGTTGGCGTATCTCTGGCCGACGGCCTGGAGCGTGAAGCCCACGCCCGAGGAGAGGATGCCGGTGTAGAGTATGGCCGGCAGGGCCGCGGCTATGTTCTGGAGCGCCAGGGCGGGCGCCTGCGAGAAATATTGGTCGGCGAAGGGCATGGCTATGAGGCTGAGCGCGCCGCACACCACGAACTGCGCGCAGGAAAGCCTTATCGCGTCGACGCGCCGCACGAAGTAGTCGATGACGAGTATGTGCAGGGCCCAGAACGCCGCGCCGAAAAGCACGATGAGATCGCCCGGCGCTATGCTCAGGCTCTCGGTCAGGCAGAGGCAGTAAAGGCCCACGGCGGCGAGAAGGACCCCCGCCCAGGTGTTCCAGCGCGTCCTGTGCTTCAGGAATATCCCGAAAACAGGCACAAGTATGATGTAGAGCGCCGTTATGAAACCCGTCTTCGAGGCTGTGGTGAACACCAGCCCCACCTGCTGGAAGTTGGAGCCGGCGAACAGGACCAGGCCGCACGCGAGGCCGCCCTTGAGCAGAGCAGCGCTCTCCGCCGTGCCCGCCCGCAGGATACCGCCCGGCCTTGGGCCGCCGGCGCCCCCGCCCCCCGCCGAGGCGCGTCTCGCGCCGCTCTGCAGCATCATGAAAGCGACAAGCGTCAGCGCGCCGAGAAGCGAGCGGACGCCCGTGAAGAAGAACGGCCCTACGTGCTCCATGCTGGAACGCTGCGCGGTGAACGCGAAGCCCCATATCATCGCCGTGAGCGTGAGAATAAGCGTTGACTTCAAAGAATTGCCCATATGTGCGATACCCCCCTTTTCCTGCGTTCCCGCAGGCCCCTGTATCCCTGTGCCGAACATGCCGGACACAATCATTATATACAAATATCAAGGAAGATTCAACTGCCGCCCCGCCAAAGACGGTGTCAAGTTGTTCTGGGTTTTTTCCGAAGAAATTTCCGTGACAATATGAGTTTTCGCTTACGGGGCGATTGTCCCTTTCACGCATACGCTTCCGCGAGTTCTTCGATGGCGACG
>JAISXZ010000025.1 GCA_031270275.1 Eubacteriales Family XIII. Incertae Sedis bacterium
CGGATGCCGCTGCGGATGCGACCCGGAAGTCTGCGCCGAGCAAGGTCGCGGGGCGCTGCCGCCCCCGCACCCCCGCCCACAGGCTGCTTTTATGAATCCAGAACTATTTTACACCGCCACGAGGAGGTGTTTTTAAAATGACAGCGATGAAAGCGACGACAGCGATGAGAGCGAAAAAGGGCCTGGCCGTACTGCTGTCCCTGTGCCTGGCGGTCGCCATGGTTCCGGGTCTGGCGTTTGCGGCCGATGGGCTGAACAGCGACGTCCAGATAGAGTATGTGGGCGGCACGGAGTATTACAAGGACGGCGCTTCTGTGAGGAAGGACGCCGAGGTCGAGGTCTCGAAGACCGTCAGAGGCACGGACACAGAGAACGAGTTCATAATAGACCTGAAGGTCAGGACTAAGGAGGTGGTCGAAAGCTCCGAGACCATCGTGTCCCCGGACGCTGCCGTGGTGCTGGTTGTAGACACATCCCAGTCCATGCAAGATTCCAAGATAGGCAGCGAGACGCGGCTGGCCGTCGCCAAAAGGGCCGCCGTGCAGTTCGTGAACGACTACGCCGCCAGCGCGGCGGGCGCCGCCCGCTACCTGGCCGTCGTCTCGTTCGACGAGAGGGCCAATACGAAATACAGCTGGCACGATTTGGCCACTTCCGGCACATCGGGCGCCATTACCGCGATAAACGGCCTGACCACGATCCCCTACACGAACATGCAGTCGGGCCTGCTGCTCGCCCGCAACCTGCTGAAGGACAAGGCGAGCAACTACCTGAACGGCCTGCCGGGGAATAACGGCGGCAATGCTACCGACGACAACAGGATAAACAGCCGCTACGTGGTGCTGCTGTCCGACGGGGCGCCCTGGGGCTATCTTGCTTCGGGGAATTACGGTATGGCAATAAACGATACTGAGACGGTTCCGTCAGGACCCCAGGAGTATGCGGCGTGGGGGCAGTACAAATACTGGTTTAATGCCGATGGCTTCTTCATCGGCGGCCCTGACAGCGCGTCAGAAGCGAAATACGCGGCAAACGCCATAAAGACCGGCACCGGCACATACGGCAGCGGCTATCCGAACACCGCGGTCATCCATACGATAGCCTTCGGCTCGAGTTCCGACAAGACCTGGCTTACCAATAACATCGCCTCGTCCTCGGATACATCCTACGGCGCGAGCGACGCGGCCAACCTGGGCCTGGTGTTCACTAAGATCGTGGAGAACATACAGAAGGCCGCGCAGGCATGGACGGTCACCGATCCCATGGGCGATTACATAGACTATCGGGGACCTGCTGAGGGATACGAAGCCAACGGCTGTGTCCCTGACGGCGCCACGGACACCCTCATCTGGGATCTCAAGGGGCTGGACGGCGACAAGGAGACTGTCAGCGGCGTCACCTGGTACACCTACACGCATTCCTACAGGATAAGCCTGGACAACATAGCGGCCGCGAAGGCCGGCGTGGACCTTTCCGATGTTGAGGAAAACATCTTCAATACAAACGGGCGGACGACGCTGAACTACGTCATAGTAAGGGACGGCAAAGTTACTGGCAGCCCCTATGTCGTGGATTTCGCCATCCCGCAGGTCAAGAGCCTGTATTCGGGGCTCGAGTTCACGAAGACGGACTACTACACCGGGGATGCGATAGTGGGCGCGCAGTTCAAGCTTTCCGGCGGCCTCTATTCCGCGACGGAGACCTCGGGCGCAAACGGCGTCGTGAAATTCGCCAATATCCCCTCCGGCCACGACTATACGCTGGACGAGACCTACGCGCCCAGTCCTTACGACAAGGACAGCTCGGACGGCTACAGCCTGAAAGTCCACTGGGCGGGCGAAACCTACGCTGATGTCGATTTCCTTTACAATGGCGAGTCAGTCGAGAAGACGAGCGGCAAATACCTGGTTGCCAACAAGATCCCGGCTGGTGAACAGACGATAGAGATAAAGAAGCGCTGGCTGGACGGCAAGGGCGACGAGGGCGGCAGGCCCGACGCCTGGATCACCCTGCAGGGCACTGTCGATGAGGGCGACCCCGCCGCTGAAGTTGTCAAAGTAACAAAAAAAGTAACAAAAACGGAAAAAATCGACGGCACGAACAGGGAGGAGACTATAAGCTTCAAGGTGCCGGAACGCGATGTGGATAGCGGCAAGACCCTGAGCTACAGCTTCTTCGAGAGCGACGAGGATGGGAAGGACGCCACCCCCGCCGGCTACGTCAAGACGGAGGACCAGGCCAGCAAGACCGTAACGAACACCTGCTCGGGCAACACGGGCAGCGTCACGGTCAACAAGGAATGGGTGGACGCCGGCGCGGCGTACACAGACTCGATAGAGGTGAGCCTGTACAAGGTCTCGCAGGGCCAGACGGCGGGGACACTTGTAGGCGAGGCGACCCTAAGCGCACCCGGCTGGTCGCATACCTTCACGGGCCTCGACGAATACGACGACAGCGGCCTGCCCTACAGCTGGTACGCGAAGGAGATCGCTGTGGACGGCTACGCTAAGGCGGTAGGCGCGACGGTGGGCGATGGCGACACCATCACGCTGAGAAACGTGATGGAGATCGTAAACGCCCCGATCAGCGGGACGAAGACCTGGCTGGACAACAATAACGCATACGGGACGCGTCCGGACAGCATAACGGTGGGGCTGTACGACGACAACGATGATCTGCTGGAGAAGGCGACGGTCAGCGCCGATGAGGGATGGGCATACACGTTTAAAGGCGCCGGCAGCGGCTATCCCGCCTACAGGGCGATTAAAGACGGCGACCTGGTCGTGGACTTCGAGGCGATCGACTACTATGTAAGGGAGCTTGACACAAACGAAAGCCTCTATGATGAGGGCGAAGACGAGTACGTGGTGAGCTACGATGGATACAACATCACCAACACGCTCGTCGGCGAGACAAGCCTGACGGTCACGAAGGCCTGGGACGACGGCGGCGATTCCACGAGGCCGGCCGAGATAACGGTGCAGCTCTACGCGGACAACGAGCCCGTGGCCGGCGAGACGGATGTCATAAGCGGCTCGGATACGGCAAGCTTCACGGACCTTGCGAAGTACAATGCTATCGGCGCCCTGATCATCTACAGCGCGCTTGACAGCGTGGAAGGCTACGAGGCCAAATACGTGGCCGACGAAGCCGATTCGACGAAGGGCACGCTGACGAACACGCTGACCGAGGTGGACAGCATCACGGTCACGAAGCTGTGGCAGGACTCCGGCGACAGCAGCCAGCGCCCCGGCAGCCTGGCCCTGACGCTGCTCGGCAGCGACGGCAACAGCTATGATGGGACGATAGCGGCCCCGGAAGCGGGCGGCGACGCCTGGACATACACATTTAAGAATCTTCCTCAATTCGTCGTTGAATATATCGACACGTTCGACGGTGAAGGCAACGTGGTTGGGAGCGAGGAAGTCAGGACGGACGTGACCTATACCATATACGAGGATGCTGCGCCCTCCGGCTACATCGCGACGGTGGGAAGCTCCGGCGCGGACGGCGCGACAGGCTTGGACGAAAACGAGTACGCCGCCTATACCTTGGTCAACACCAGGGCAGGCAAGGTGGACATAGATGTAGCCAAGACATGGATCGGCCCCTCGGTCGAAAAGGAATCCCGCGACGGCTTCAGCTTCGTCCTGCAAGAATGGGACGGCGAGAGCTGGGTTGATGTCAGCAGCGTGAACGTGCCTGTTGCGAACGGCAAAGCAATCTTTAAGGATCAGCCCCGCTTCGACGCGGCCGGCGCCCTTATCGCCTACCGGGTCGTCGAGACCCTGCCGGAGGCTACGCACTACGTCTCCTCGGGCGGCGAGGCGATTGAAGCCTCCGCCACCGGCGATTACAGCACGGTCTTTACGAACACCCTCGGCTACGTGACGACCAGCTTTACATTTGCAAAGGTCTGGAACGCGCTGGTGAGCCAGGACAGCGTATCCGTGCAGCTCTATCAGGACGGGACGGCCTACGGCGATGTCGCGGAAGTGACCCTCGCGGAAAACAGCACATATACGTTTGACAACCTTCTGAAATATGGCGAGGGCTACGCGGAACACGAATACTCGGTCAAGGAAGTCGGATCGGACGGCGTTACCGTCCTTAAAGACGGCGACACGACAGTCATAGGCGAGGTGGAATACACCGTGAGCTATGACGGCGGCAACACCGTCATCAACACGCAGAAGATGGAGACGACGAGCCTGACCATCGTCAAGGAATGGCTCCAGCCGGAAGGCACGGAGCACCCGGCGGCCGAGTTCACGATAAAGCAGAACGGCGCGTTCTACGACAAGATCGAGTTTGTGGAGGGAACGAGCCTCGAGCAGCGCGTAACGATAGACGGTCTTCCCCTTTACGACGATAACTTCGCCAATAAGGACCCCTACGAATACACGGTGGAGGAAAGCGGCGTCGAGGGCTACAGCCTCTCGGACAGCAGCGAACTGGAGGGCCCGAACTACCTCTTCGTAAACATCATCGATCCGAGCGAGGAAGACAACACGGTGACCGTCTCCGGCCGCAAGGCATGGGAGTTCGGGGACGGCAGCGAGTCGGCCGCTCCCGATCAGGTAATTGTGGGCCTCTACAGGGGCCTTGAGGACGAGCCTATAGCGACCCAGGCGGCTGTAAAGAGCGACTACGCGTACAGCTTCACGGTGGACGGCGGCAAGTACAGCAAAACGACGGGCCAGTATATCGAGTACTCCGTGAAGGAGCTGGCGGAGGATGGCGAGGGCGGCTATGCGGCCCTGGCGGCCGGCGCGACGGCCAGCTTCGGAAAGAACCTGTTTACCGTCTCATACGGCGATATCGTTAGGGACGCTAGCGGCGACGTAAGCGCGGACATCACGAACACGCTGCTGGACGGCTACTACTACAAGGTGATAAGCCGCTACCGCACCATCACGGACGGCGTGCCCGGCGCCTACACGGATGTGGTCAGGTACGAGCTTGAGCAGGGCTACAAGGACGAGGCCGTGAACCTGGGCCATGTGGTCGGCGACGCGGATGTGGACAGCACGGTTGAGGGCTGGAAGACCTGGGAGAGCAACGCGTACAGCCTTGTTGGGATCGACAGCATCCTCGAAGTGACGCTTTCGGAGCCGGGCAAGGACAACATACCGGCCATCGTCTACAGCTTCGAGCGCAGCGTCACGACGGGCGGCGGCGGTGGCGGCGGTGGCGGCGGCACCACGACGACCACCACCACCGACACGGGCGGCGGCACGACGGCGACCCTGCCGGACGATGAGACGCCCCTGACGGACATCTCGGAGCCCGAAAGCCCGCTGGCGGCCCTTGAAATCCCCGGCGACGGCGAAGAGCTGTTCATACTCGACGAGGAAACCCCCCTGGCGGACCTGCCCCAGACCGGCGCGACGCTCCCCGGCGCGGGCGGACAGGCTGGCGGCCAGGCGGCCGGAGGCCAGGCGCAGGCCATACTGGCCGACCCGTTCAGGATGAAGGACGGGGACGCGGAGGACGAGGAATAGGGCAGGATAGGCTATGTGGGCCGCCGGAGGCGGCGGCCCGCCCCGGCTGGACGGGGCAGGAATAGGCTATGTGGGCCGCCGGAGGCGGCGGCCCGCTGATAGACAAAACAACAGGGGCGCCCTGGCCGTTTCGGCCGGGGCGCCCCTGTCTCGTCTGGGTGCGGATGTCGTCCCCGCTGTTCTATGGGCCGCCCCGCCGGGCTATCTGCCCTTCTCGAGCTGCGCTTTTAGCTGTGCCCTGAGCTCCGCGATGGTCGCGCCCATGTCGGCGATGGTCGCGTCCTTGTCGGCGATGGCCGCGTCCATGGCACCCTTCCATCTCTCCGCTTCTTCGCGCCGGGCGGCCCCCAGCGCCGACGCCTCGTTGTGCCGCGCGTCGGCCCGCATGCGCTCCAGCGTGCGGAACTCGTCCGTGGCCGTCACGCTGCGGTACGCGTCAATAGCCTGCTGCATGATATTCACCCCCGTTTTCTCTAATTTGCCCAGATCCTCATCCGTGCCCGCGTCGAACAGCCTGAGCCAAAGCTGCATGTCGTCGCCCGCGTCGACCGCCTTCGGCAGTTTCGGCAGCTCGAAGTAGTGGTACAACGCCTTGTCCGAAAGCGGCGTATGCCGCGTGACCTCGAGCAGCTGGTACTCCGAGTGGTACTCCTCGCATTCGAATACGGCGTAGTCCACGATGCTGACGATCACCGTGCGCGGAAGCAGGGCGTACTGCTCCCCCGAGCCGAGGGCGGTGGAGAACTCGCGCGCCCAGTAGTACATCGTCCTCTCGATGTAGCCGGCCTCCCGGCCCACCTGTATCTCCAGATCGACAAGCTGCCCGTTGACCTTCATGTTTATGTCGAGCCGGCAGAACTTGTCGCCGATTGCCTCCGGCGGAATCTCGCCGTTCTGTATCCTGAACTCGCTTATGCTGTCGACCGGTATCTTTAGTATATCCGCAGCGAGCCGCCGCAGCAGATTCGGATGCTTCACAAAGAGCATCTTGAAAAGCAGATCGTTCTTAAGCGTGTATTCGAGCTTTGGCACAGGCGGCCACCTCCGTATACAGCCATGATAGCACGTCTGCGGCGGTTTTGCAACGAAAACATTTCGTTCAAGCTCTTACAAGCTCTTACTGAAGCTCTTGCTTAAGCCCTTACCACATCGTCCAGCCGCCGTCGATCACGATTGTCTGCCCGGTGATCATGGCCGCCTCGTCGGACGCCAGGTACGCGAACAGGGCGCCGACCTCCGACGGCTCGACCAGACGGCCGGCCGGTATCATGCCAAGGACCATCGCGCGGTACTCCGGATCCTCCAGGCGCGCCTTTGAAAGGGCCGTCATCGCAAAACAGGGGGCCACGGCGTTCACGGTGATCCCCGCCGCGGCGCAGTCAAAGGCGAGCGAGCGCACCATGGAATTGATGCCGCCCTTGCTCACGCAGTATGGCGCCTGGTTCTCGCGCGCGACAAGCCCGGCCACGCTGCTGGTAAAGAGTATGCGGCCCCGGCCCTGCGCCCTCATGACAGGCAGCGCCGCCTGCGCCATGAAGAAGCTCCCCTTCAGGTTCACGTCCATCACGGAATCCCAAAGCTCCTCCGTGATTTCCTCGGAAGGCTTGGGGCGGTTCAGGCCCGCGTTGTTTGCCAGTATGTCGATATGCCCGTATTTCCCCTTCACGTCCGCGACCGCCCGATCTATGGAATCCCGATCCGTGATGTCCAGATCGTGCCGGTACACCTCGGCGGCCCCGGCCCTCCCGCACGTTTCAGCCGTCTCGTCCAGCGAAACGCCGGGACGGTCGGTGGGGACTACGATGGCGCCCTGCTTTGCGAACGCCTCCGCGATCCCCAGCCCCAGGCCCCGAGCGGCCCCGGTGACGATGGCAACCCTTCCGTTCAATTCATACATTGTCGTTCTCCCTCTAATGCCGTCCCTTAAAAGCGGGCGCCTGATAGCGTGATTGTAGCATAAAAACGCCGGAAAAGCAACGTTCAATAATTCCGCCCGCCGCGTCGCGCCCCGCGCCCCGTCCACGCCGCGCCCCGTCCCGCGTCGCGCCCCGCGCCCGTCCGCGTCGCGCCCCGCGCTGTCGCCGCCCGCCCGCTCTGATCGAAACTGCCCCGCGCTATCTGAACATCGAGTTCGGGATCAGCATCACGATATCCGGTATGTAGGTTATGAGCATCAGGATGGCGACGCTCACAATCACATACGCAAGGGTGTGCCTGTTGACGGCCGTCTCGACCCTGTCCTTGGTAATGCCCGCCGCCACGTACAGATTCAGCCCAAGGGGCGGCGTGGCGCATCCAATCGCCAGGTTGATGCACATGACGACGCCGAAATGGACCGGGTTGATCCCGTATGTATCAAGCACGGTCGAAAGGATCGGCGCCAGAATGAGGATGGCGGCCGTCGTTTCCATGAAGCAGCCGACGACCAGAAGCACTATGTTCACCAGCAGCAGGAAGATGTACTTGTTCCCGCATACGCTGATGATGAAATCGGCGATGCTGTTCGTCAGCTGATAGCGCGTCATCACGTATCCGAAAACGGCCGCGCAGGCCATGATGAAAAGCACCATGCCTGTGGTCGATGCGGAACCGATGAAGGCCTTCTTCAGTTCCCTGCCGTTGAGCTCCCTGTAGACGAACATGCCGACGATCAGGCCGTACGCGCACGCGACGCCTGCGGCCTCGGTCGGCGTGAAAATGCCGCCATAGATGCCGCCGAGGATGATTATGGGCATCAGCAGGGCGCCAATCGCGCGTCCGGCCCTGTGCACCAGATTGCCGATGGAGAACGAGGTGCGCTTGATGTTTCGGTGACGGAGGCCGTATCTGAAGGCTACGATCATCATGGCGACGCCCATCAGTATGCCGGGAAGTATGCCCCCCATGAACATGCTTCCCACGGAGGCGTCCGTCACAGAGGAATAGGAGATCATGACCGTGGACGGCGGGATGATGCATCCCAGCACGCCGGCGACGGCTACGGTGCCCAACGCGAAGCGCTTGTCGTAGCCGGCTTCCAGCATGGATGGGACCATGATGCTCCCGATTGCCGCGCAGGTCGCAGTCGGCGAGCCCGACAGCGCCCCGAATAGCATGCAGGAGAATATGGAAACGACGCCAAGCCCGCCCGGGAGCCAGCCCAGGATGGCGTCGCAGAAGTCGGTCAGCCTTTTTGAAATGCCCCCGCTGGACATCAGGTTGCCCGAAAGCATGAACAGCGGGATGGCCATGATCGTGAAGCTGTCCAGCGAGCCGAACATGCGCTGGCCGATGACCACTATATTCGCGTCGCCCGCGAAGATCAGGGCGCAGGCCCCGCCTGCAGCCAAGGAAAGGCTGATGGGGGCGCCGATGATCAGCAGGGCGATAAATACGGCAAAAAGTATTGTCGCTACCATCGCTCAGTCACTCCCCCCCGCTTCTTTCCGGCCCGCAGCCTGCGGCGTCCGCTGCCATCCCCCCGGCGCATCGCCGGCCTTCCCTCCGTCGGGCGGCCCGGCGCCGCCTGGGGCATAGTCATTCGCGATATCCGCTATCGTATGGGCGATGCTGAAAACCATCGCAATCGGGATGATTGCGTAGACCGCAGCCGTCGGGATCCGCGTCGCTGTCGTGAGCTTGCCGCTCGCGACGAATTCGTTGAGGCACATGAGGGCGACGTAGAACAGGAATATCACCACGGCCGTGCTCAGGATGTGCCTTAGCCTGATGATTTTGGGCCGCCAGGAAAGCGGGAACATCTCGGCGAACACGACTATGCCGACATGGCTGTGTTCCCTGAATCCCATCATTGTGCCCGCGTAGCCGCACCATATCATCAGATAGCGCGCGATCTCCTCGCCTGCGGTAAACCTTACCTCCAGCACATAGCGGCATATGACGATGGCCATGACCACGGCTATCATCGCCACGAACATGACGATAGAGAGCCAGTTTTCCCCTTCGGCGATTATTTTCCCGCATTTTTTCAAGGCGTTCATGATCCTTGGAACCCCCCTGTCTCAGAATCCGGGCGGCTGCGCGGCCCGGCGCCGGCGGCTGCGGGCCGGCAGCCGCACATACGCCGCCGGCCCGCCCGCTCGGCTGTTCTGCCGCGCCCCGCGCCCCGTTCTGGGCGTAGCCCGGCAGCCGCACATACGCCGCCGGCCCGCCCGCTCGGCTGTTCTGCCGCGCCCCGCGTTTCGTTCCGGGCGTAGCCCGGTTTTGGCCGCCTACAGATACTGGCTTTCGGAGTCCCTGATCTTTTCGATCATATCCTGCTCGATGCCGTTGGCGCCGACCCATTCGCCGTACACGGAGGACATGGCCTCCGACCATTCGTCTGCATCGACGTCGATGACCTCGACGCCCGATTCCTCGATTGTGCCCTTGGCGTCGTCCGCGTATCTGAACGCCTCCTCGCGCTGATACGTGACAGACTCGTCGAATGCCCTCTGCACGATTTCCTGATCCTCGGGGGAGAGCGAATCCCACAGATCCTCGTTCATTACGACCGGCGCGGGGATGAAGTGGTGGGCGGTCATCGTGATGTACTTTGTCTGCTCATAGAACTTCCCGCCGTACATATTGGTGAGCGTTGTGCCGGATATCCCGTCGATGGTGCCCTGCTGCAGCGAGGTATAGATATCGCCCCACGCGACGCTCAGCGGGTTGGCGCCGATTGCCGCCAAGGAGTCGCACTGCAGCTGCGAGGAGTGCGCGCGGATACGCAGCCCGGCCGCGTCTTCCGGATGCTCAAGCTTTTTGTTGGATCCGATCATGTACGTGCCGTTCTCATAGAATCCAAGCCCCTTGAAGCCGGAGCCCTGAAGCGCGTCGCAGCGGTCCTTTGCGAGCCATTCGTCCATCACGGACCATGCGGAGCTCTTTGACTTGAACAGATACGGAAGATCGAAGTAGTTCAGGCTGTCATCGAAGCCGGACATGGATGGCGTGGACGCGATGGACATGTCGAGCGTTCCCATCTGCACGCCTTCGAGCATTTCAATCTCGGAGCCGAGTGAGCCGCCGCTCTGCACGGTAAGGGCGATGCGTCCGCCCGAATATTCGTCCAGCAGATCCGCGAATCTGTGAAGGCCCATGTCCCAAGGCTGATCGGCCGCAAGCACATTGCCGACCTGCCAGCTGTATGTCGCGCCTTCCGCCGCGGCGTCGGCGCTGCCGCCATTGTCGCCGCCGCCATTGTCGCTGCCGCCGCTGGGCGCCGAGCCGCCCCCGCCGCACGCGGCCAATGTCCCAAGAACCACAAGCCCCGCCAATCCCAGTGCAAGGAACCTATTCGCTGTCTTCATCCTGACCCTCCTTTTCCGCCAACCCCGCCGACTGCCTGATCGGCCGGGCAACAAACGGCGAGCAGCCATTCCATGTAACATTTTCTGCAAAATGTTACATCGCGAATGTTGTTGAGATTCCAGCGGGAAAAAGAGGCCCCGGAGCTACAGCCCAGGGGCGCGCGGGGGATCCGTTCTGAATTTTTGTTTGAATTTCAACACAGAAAAGGCCCATGTAACATTTTGCAGAAAACGTTACATGGGCCGCATCGCCTAACCGCGCCTTCCCCCGCCCGCGCGGGTCCGGTCGCATAGGGCGCACAGGGCCGAGCCTGAATGCGCCTGTATGATATATACTATACTGCAAGATTGCGGGACTGTAAAGGGGTTTTTTGTACAGACAAAATGACAAAATGCATGACAGACAAAATGCAACGGGAATTGGCAATTGGCAAAATTCATCGTGACAAAATTCATCAATTCTAAATAATTCTCAAAAACGGCTTGATAAACCGAATCATCCATGTTATTATAAGAACGTAGGTTCTTTTTATCGCCGGCGGAGGCATGCTTATGATCAGCGAACTGCTAACGGTTTCACAAACCGCAGGATATCTTCAGTTATCCGAAAAAACCGTTCGCCGCCTAATTAACGAAGGCAAGCTATCTGCCGCCAGGATCGGGAATCGCACTTGGCGCATCAGGGCCACCGATGTTGATGACTGCATTCAAGCCCATACCAACGTGGAAAAGGGGAAAAGCGATGAGTGAGGAACTTATTCAACGCAATCTCTATGCCGATCCCGAAAAAATGGGGGCTTGGACCTACTATAACATAGGAGCAACTACCCTTAGAGCCCTAAAAGCGGCTAAGGTTATCCCCAATCACGACTACGCCGAGTATGAGGGGAAAAAACCTGATGCTTTAGTGGTTAAAAAACCACAAGTTATTGCGGCTATCGAATACAAACAGCCCAAGCAACTACGGACCAAGAAACAAATCGATGCGGCTATCTCTCAGGAGATTGGTACCGCTAATGCTCTCGGCGCAAAGATTTATATCGTAACCGACGGGCAAAAGACAGTCTGGATAAACCCATTGACCGGAAATGAGATAAAGTCTGAAACGGGTGGGCGCATATCGGTGAATTTTGACAGGGGCGACGTTGAGTGCGTAAAGCTGATTGGCAAGGCTATTGCTTCGCTGAGCGCTACCAATGACGTCCTGTTTCAGCCTGCCCTTGTTGACCCATTGCCCTTGGCTCAAAAGGTGTGGCAGGATCTCTGGTCTGTGTCGGGCGCAACTCCCGAAAACTGCCTATACACATTCGTTGAAGTCTTTATTTTCAAGTATCTTAGCGACCTTGGCGTATTGACAGGGCTGCATTCGTTCTCACATCTCATAGCGCAATACTCGTCGAATACCAAAAATGAGGTCATCGAGTATTATGCGTCAACTGTTCGCGTCAAAATCAAGGAACTGTTCCCTTGGAACCCTAAAGACAGGACTACGATAATCAACGGCACTATTTTCGTTTCCAAAGACGATAAGGCTGTATCGGGTTATGCTACAGTTTTCAAAAAGACTTTAGAGCGGTTTCGCGATTTCGGAACGCTCGAAAACATTGACTATGACTTCAAGAGCAAGCTGTTTGAAACATTTCTTAAAGAATCTATCAGCAAGAAAAACTGGGGGCAGTTCTTTACGCCTCTCAAAGTCGTGCGCGCAATCGTAAGCATGGCTGAAATCAAACCAGGAATGAAGATTTGCGACCCCGCCTGTGGTGTCGGCAAATTCCTGTTAGAACCTATTCTCCACGATATAAACCATTATTTCAAAGTTGAAAACGGCAATCTGATTCCGCAGATAACGCTTTCAGGTTTTGATAAGGGTTTTGACAAGGACGAGCAAAAGACAATTATCCTTGCCAAAGCGAATATGCTGATTTACCTGTCGGCAATGATACGCGAGCATACTGATATGACTGGGCAATTCGCGCAGCTATTCAACGATACATTCCTGCTCCAGACAAACTCCATTCTCGGAACATTGGCAAAAGCCACTGTAGACGAATACGACCTTATTCTCACGAATCCGCCTTATGTTATGAGCGGCAGCAGCAACTTGAAAGACGAGATAGGCAAGCGCACCCCCGAAGAGACGGCCAACAGGCAAAAGAGTTCTTTGGAACAGCACTATGCCATAAGTGCTATGGGTGTCGAGGGCTTGTTTATGGAGTGGATCATTCGCGCCTTAGTACCGGGCGGCAAGGCTTTTGTAGTCGTGCCTGACGTTATAATGAACCGCAGCAACGACAGGCGCCTGCGTGATTTTATCATCGGCGAATGCAACATTGATGCCGTTATATCGCTGCCGATAGATACGTTCTTCACGACTAATAAAAAGACCTACATTATGGCTATCACCAAAAAAGTTCCGACAGTCACCAACGGAATACCGGAGAGGGCTCGTCAGACTACGCCCGTGTTCACATACTTATGTTCCGAAATTGGAGAAACCCGTGATGTCTATCGCTTTGATATGGAGCAGAACGACCTTGATAATGCCGCGCAGTTGTTCAATATGTTCAAAGGCGTCAAAGACAATCCCAAAACCGCGATTAGGATTGCTGACTCAGACAAGCGGTGCAAGATTGTGAGCATTGACGAGTTCTATAATGGCTCGCATTGGTCTGTTGAGCGTTGGTGGACGCGTGAAGAACGTATTGAGCTTGGTATTGAGGGAGAGGACAAACCTATTTCAGTTGAGGATTTCGCTGTTATCGTTGACGATGCCGCTTCAGCAATGTTTGAGTTTGCGGAATCTCTCCGTGAACTTTCAAAAAAAAAACCGTAATAACTAACGGTAAATGCGTATCTCTTGCTGATAAGGGCTTGTTTGACTTGTTTATAGGAGAAAGATTATTAAAGAAAGACCACGTTACGCCGAAAGGAGACATACCCGCATATAGTACGAATGTCTTTGCGCCATTTGTTCATACCGATAAATCCAATATTATCGATTTTTCGGTGCCTTATGTTTTATGGGGTATAGATGGCAACTTTCTTTTTAATGCCATACCCGCCAGAACTGAATTTGCCACGACCGATCATTGTGGAGCAATAAGGATAAAGAGTGACAGCATTGATCCGCAGTTTCTTGCCTATATGCTAGGTGAAGTTAAGCATTTATACGGCTTTGATCGTGGATTAAGAGCATCGCTTATAAATATGCGACGGATTGAATTCAATATACCTGTTGATGAATACGGCGATTTTGACATTGAAAGCCAGAAAATAATTTCAGGGCAGTTCGCTCTTGTCAATCAGATGAAATCAGAATTGACGGGGTGGAGAGAGCAACTCACCGATTTGCATTTTGTTGTTGATATTGGCGATTATCAAATGCGGGCCTTGCCTTTGACTGATTGTTTTGACATTGTTCGCGGAAGCGGAAAATACACGAAAACCTATACTCAAACACACGTAGGGGAATACCCCTTGTATTCAGGCAATACTTTTGCCGCCTTTGCCGATATTGATTCTTGCGATTTTAATGTGCCTTGTCTCAGCTGGACTATAGATGGCTTGGCTGGCTATATGATGATTCATACCTCGCCATTTTCGGCAACCAACCATAGAGGCGTGTTGATTCCTAAGTCAAATAAAATCAACTTGGTGTACGCCAAGCATATACTTGAACCTATTTTCCGGGAGTTAAAAAAAGGGCGTATCGGAGAAAACGGCAAGAACGAGTACACATCTCTGCCGCCGTTTATGCTAGAATCCTTGTCGTTGCCTTGCCCTGTCGATGAAAACGGCGAAATCAGCTTGTCCGCGCAACAGAAAATAGCAAAATCGTACGCCACAATAGAAATGTACAGGAGAGAAGTATTGGACAGGATCGATTCTCTCATAGCGCAGCCAATAAGCTACTGCTGTCCTGCGTCACCTAGATGACGGCGAATGAAAAAAGGACTCGGATTGTTTGTTGCGCTTTGCGCCGCAGACTCGGGGCGATTTTTGAAAAACCTCATTGAAGTCGCGGCTGTTTTGCTGTATGATTGAATCGGGGAGTGACATACCGCGGATCATGGCCTTTATGATCATCCGGGATAGCCGCATATTGAACAGGGAGCCCACAAACACAAAGAAAGGGAGCGGAATGGTCACGGCATCGGAAAGGTCATTGGTTTTAAGCGTTTCGGCGGGAACCGGCTGTTATCGGCACATTCAGATAAGCGAAAATGCGACACTGTTCAGACTGCACGAAGCGATCTTGGCGTCCTTTGATTTTTATGACGACCATATGCACTCATTCTTCATGAACAATAGCGCTTGGGACGATTATGCGGAATTTATTTGTCCCGGAGGCGATCTGGAGCATGCAAGGGGATTTTCCGACAAGGTAAAGCTGTCGAAGTTCAAACTCGGGCCTGGCGACAGATTTTTATACATCTTCGATTTCGGGGATGATTGGCGATTTCGCATCAGGGTGCTGCGCCGTGTGGACGAATCGACCAAAACGCCCCTTCTTCTCAGAAGCAAAGGGCAGATAAGCCAATACAGCTATGATGAGGATGAGGAGTTTTAGGGCGATCTGACGGGAATGCCTACAACGGGCGGCGTACTGATCGCCGTTGTTCCGCCGGTTGAATGGAGGCGCTTATGACGAAGAAGAAAAGGAATGAATTGTTGTGCGGCCTGACGCATGAGATGGCGATTTCCGTTCTTTCGAATCTGTGCAATGGTGACGCTGGCATTGCGAAGACCGTTTTGGAGATGGTCGAAGCGGAGTTGCGCCAGGTCGATGCGGACGAGGTCGCCAAGGAGGTCTTTTACAGCCTCAACGCCTTGGACGTCGACGAGCTTTACGACCATTCGGGCAAGACGCGTTACGGTTATCATGACCCAACGGATGTGGCCTATGAAATGACAGAGGGAGCGATTGATCCCTTTGTCCGGGACATCGAAAAATATCGGAAGCTGGGTATGAAAGACGCAGAGAAAGAAACTTGCCGTGGCGTTCTGCGGGGGCTTCTGCTGTATGATGCGGAGGGCGACAACGAATTCAGGGATTGGATCCCCGACGGCGCGTCGGAGTTCGCCGACGATATCATCCACGCGTACGGGGAGCACAATTCGGAGGCGGACATTGCGGATATCAAACGAGAGCTTGAAGCGGAGGATTGACGTGAACATTGAAACTTTGCTTGCGGACGCAATGGAGCATCGTCCCGCGTTTGAGACTTTCAAAAGCGATGTCTGCCATAGGGTTAAGGACATCGGCGACATTGGGTTCCTGATTGACGTCACAAACTCTGACGCGGTGTTTGGCTATATCGAAAAGCGTTGGTATCGCGAGGGCTTGTATCTGCTTGCTATGGTTGACTACCTCTGCCGAGAGAACAATCTGCCGTTTGACGAACGCTATGCTGAACTGCGCCGTGCCAAGCTAAGCGAACCTGTCTACCCTGCGGGCGTTCTGGTTTTGTGTGCTGCGCTGAAAAGCGACACTCCGAAAGAACAGAGCCTTAAAGATGCGATACCGGAATTTCTCCGGCATAACATAATTGAAGCGGAGGTGCGAAATATCGCCTGAAAGGCAATCGATTACCATGATGAAGAATTGCCCGACGAAAAAACCCATAAGAAATTCTTATTAGTTCAAACAGAGGGCGTCAGGCAGGTCAAGCGGAATATTGTCCATGCCCAAGGGCAGGGGCCTGCAGGCGGCGCCCGGTCATCTCTGCGGCTGAGAGGTGCGTATGAAGACATTTTATACTGAGTCACCGCTGTGGCACGAGAAAATCGGCGGCATACACGTGCTATTGGAGCGTGTCAAGATAAGCGAGGAACGCTTCCGCGAGCAAAACGGCGACGCCCTGCATCTGCGTAAGCTCAGCCGCATTATGTCAATTCACGCGTCCACCGCGATAGAGGGCAACAAGCTGACGCTCGGACAGGTGACTGCCATAATCAACGGGGCGAAGGTCTACGGGCCGCCCAAGGACGTAAGGGAGGTTCAGAACGCCTGGCAGGCGTACAACGGGCTCGACAGCTATGACCCGTGGAGCGTAGAGGACTTGCTGAGGGCGCACTCGCTGATGACGAGCGGGCTTATTGGGGAATCCGGCGAGTTCCGTTCGGTCGATGTGGCTGTCGTGCGAAGCGACGGGGCGATCATGCATCGCGGCGCCGCTCCGGCGAGCGTCCCGCAGCTTGTCGCGGAACTGTTTGGCTGGGGGCGGGAGAGCTTGGCGCACCCGCTGATCAAAAGCTCCGCCGTCCACTTTATGCTGGAACACATCCATCCGTTCAGGGACGGCAACGGGCGAATCGGGCGGCTGTGGCAGACGCTTGTGCTGTCGAAGTGGAATCCGCTGTTTGCGTGGATGCCTATTGAGACGCTGGTGCATTACAATCAGGCGCTGTACTATAACGCCTTGCAGGAGAGCCATTCGGGCGAGGTAGACTGCCGCCCGTTTATCGATAGCATGCTCGACATGATTGAGAACTCGATGTACAGATATATTGATGTCGCTACGGAGACGGTCAGTGCTGCCGATGACGGAATAAATGACGGTACAAATGGCGGGATAAATGTGGTAAATGACGGTACAAATGATGGTACAGATTATTACGGGATAAATGACGGGATAAATGACAGAATAAATATGGTAAATGAGGCTACAAATGACGGTATAAATTATGGCGGAAGAAATTTTGGAACAAATGGCGGTATAAATGACGGAATAAATGTGGTAAATGACGGTACAAATGACGGTATAAATTATGACGGAACAAATTATGACGGGATAAATGACGGAATAAATGTGGTGAATGCCGGTATAAATGACGGAATAAATTATGTCGGAACAAATTATGGCGGCACAAATGGCGGAATAAATGTCGGAGCGGATGACGGAATAAGCTTGCGGATGCTTGAGGTGATCCGCAAGTTTCCCGCAATCACGGCAAAACAGCTTGCGGAGCGGCTGGGCTGTTCGCGACGCACGGCGGAACGGCATATTGCCGGGCTCAAAGCATCCGGCAGGCTGATTCGCGTCGGTCCGAACAAAAACGGGCATTGGGAGGCTTAGAGCGGACTATTGGGGGCGGCCCTGTCACGGCGCCCCGTCCAGGCAGGCGGCAAATATCCCGGCTAGCTCGCCGGCGACGTTGGAAACGTCGTATTTGACGGCGTTCCCCATGTTTTCCTCGCCCATCCTGGCGCGCAGGGCCGGGTCGCCCGCCAAGCGCAGCATAGCGCTGGCGTATCCGGCTACGTCGCCGGGCGGCAGCAGCAGGCCGCCCTTCCCCTGCTTTACCAGATCGGTATTGCCGCGTATGTCGGAGCATATGACCGGCAGGCCGGCGGCCATGGCCTCTATGACCGAAGCCGGCAGGCCTTCCATATATGACGGGAAGCAGAATATGTCCGATATGGCATAGAAATCCTCGACGTTTTTGCGCCTCCCCGCGAAATGGACGATATCGCCGATCCCGCCGCTTTGTGCCATACGGGCAAGCTCATCCCTGAGCGGGCCGTCGCCCACTATGGCGTAGTGTATCCCTCCCCCCTTGCCCGGAATTTCCCCCGAGGCCCTGACCCTTGCCAGGGCTTTCAGCATGGCCGCATGGTTCTTTCTCCTGCTCAGCTCCCCGACCGATATGAGCAGCAGCGCGTCTTCGGGCACGCCCAGCTCCCCGCGCAGCCCCGCCCTGTCGGGGCCAGCCTCGCGGAATCTGCGCGTGTCTACGCCCATCCCGTTGAAAAACCACGTCCTGCCGGCGTTGAGCCTGTCCCGCGCGTTTTTGAAATCCTCGATGTTCATGGTCACTATGTCGTCGGTGAGGCGCGAGCATATCTTTTCGATGGGGTAGTAGGCCATCCAGTTCAGCAGGGGCGCGCCCTTGTAGAAGTAAAGGCCGTGCGCAATGTACATAACCCTGGTCAGGCCCCGTTTCCGTGCCCCCATGGCCGCCAGCCGGCCCAGCGCACCGCCTACCGAGGTGTTGCAGACGAGCAGGCTGTAGCGGTTTTCGTCGATGATCCTTTTCAGCCTCAGGCAGGCGACGGCGTTTGCCGGGCCAAGCGGGCTGCGGGCTATGGGCAGATCGAAGAAACGGTCGCAGAAGGGAGGCCCCCCTTCCGCGTCCCCGCCCCCGTTGGCGCAGGCATGGATACTGTAGCCCTGTTCTTTGAGGCGTTTCATGTGGGGCAGATGGAAGGCGAAATGCGCCTTGATGTTGGCTAAAAAAAGTATTTTTTTCAACGATTTGAGTGCGCTCCGCGCTTCAAAAATTGGACAGGCCAATTTGAAGTAGGCAAGTGGCAAGTTTCAAGTTTCTATGCTATAATAACCGCAAGGAGCGCGGTTATTATACAGATTGAAATGCCGTGCGATTTTTTCGCCTTCGGCGAAAACGCACATGGCGGATAGCATAAACGACTTCGCTGCGCTCCGCGTTTATGCTATAATAACCGTAAGGCCGTAAGACAGGCGGTTCCTGCCTGTCATGATCGCCCCTGCGGAGAAGTATACTGCTTCGCGCAGGAAGATGATGGCAGAAACCGGCCCAAAAAAACGAAAAAACCCATGAATGCTTTCCACTCATGGGCGAAAAAGGAAGCGCGGAGAATTATGCGTCTCCGCGCGTATGTCCCTCTTGGCATAGTCTACCACGTTTCAGCCGATATTGCAAGCGGCAGAGGTTTAAAGGGTTGAGATGAGCAAAAAAGTCCTGTTTGCCGCCAGCGTAAAGCCACACCTTCTGTTCCATGCCCCCCATATGGAATGGTTCAGGGAGAGGGGCTACGAGGTCCACGCCTGCGCGCGGGGCGGCCCCGGCGGGCCGGAGCTTGCCCATTGCGACAGATTCATGGATATAGGCATACGGCGGAGCCCGTTCAGGCTTGCCAACATCGCCGCTTACAGGCAGCTCAAGTCGATAATCGACGAGAACGCCTACGACCTGATAAGCTGCCATACCCCGGTCTGCGGGGTGCTTACGCGGCTGGCCGCCCGCAGGGCTAGGCGGCGCGGCAGCGCCGTGATGTACACGGCGCACGGCTTCCATTTTTATGCGGGGGCGCCTATCATGAACTGGCTCATGTACTACCCTGCGGAGAGGCTGTGCGCGGGCGTTACGGACATGCTCGTCACGATAAACGCGGAGGACTTCGCATTCGCGAAGGCCCGGCTGCCGGCCCGCCGCGTCCGCCACATGCACGGCGTTGGCGTGGACGCCGGGGCGATCCGCGCCGCCGAAGCCGACGTACGCAGACTGCGTGACGAAAACGGCGTGCCGCAGGACGCGGCGCTGCTGATATCCGTCGGCGAGACGAACCGGAACAAGAACCACATAACCGTGCTCAGGGCCCTTAAGACGCTGCTCGACAGGGGCGTTGACGGATTCCGCTACCTGATCTGCGGGGACGGGGAGGGCTTCGGGCGCCTGCGCGGGCAGACGGAGGCCCTGGGGCTTGCGGGGCATGTCAGGCTGCTCGGACGGCGCGACGACGTGATCGCCCTGCTGAAGGCCAGCGACGTGTTCCTGTTCCCCTCGTTTCGCGAGGGCCTGCCCAAGTCGCTAATGGAGGCCATGGCTGCGGGCCTTCCGGCGGTCTGCTCGGACATAAGGGGGAACAGGGACCTGATAAGGGACGGCGAGGGGGGCCTCATGGCAAGGCCCGACGACGTGGAGGGCTTCGCCGCCGCCATACAGAGGATGATGGACAGCCCGTCTACGCGCCTCGGGATGGGGCGGGAGAACATGAGGGCCGTAGAGCCCTACGACCTCGGGAACGTGATGAGGGAATACGAGGCCATAGTGGCCGAGGCCATGGAGCTTCGGGATGGGCAAAAATAGCGCCCGCCAGGACTTCAGTCAGGCCCGTTCGGCGGACGCGCCGGACAGCTTCATTAACGGAGCCTTGCGCCCAGTATGCTCATCGACATATGATCGAAGACCATATGCATGTCCTCGGCGATCTGCATGTCGTCGATGCCGACGTGCATGCTGTAGTCCGACAGCTGCCTGAGCCTGCCCCCGCCGTAGCCCGTGATCCCGATCACCTCGGCCCCGGCGCCCTTGGCGTATTCAACCGCCCGTATCACGTTCTCCGAGTTGCCGCTGCCGGATATCGCTATCACGAGGTCGCCTTTCGCCAGCGTGCCGTCGAGCTGCCGCAGAAACACGTCCTCGTAGCCTATGTCGTTCGCTATCGCCGTAAGCGTCGGGATGTTGTCGTTCAGGCACACGAACCTGAATTTTTTGGGCTTGCCGGACGACACGCCCTTGTTGAAGTCGCACACGAAATGCGAGGCGGTCGCGCCGCTCCCCCCGTTCCCGAATATGTAGACCGCGCAGCCCCGCTCGTAGGCCGCCGCCAGCGCGTTCAGCGCCGAATTAAGCTCGTCGAGGTCCAGCCCGTCGATCGCGCCGCGCAGCCTGTCCATATAGGCCCGCATATCGCCCGTGAAATCCATATGCCCCATGGCCGCCTCAGTACCTCCTGTTCTTCTCCCACTCCCACGCGCTGGATATGATGGTCTCTATGTCGCTGCGCGCCGGCTCCCAGCCCAGCGCCTGGCGTATCCTGCTGTTCGAGGCCACGAGCCGGGCCGGGTCGCCCGCTCGCCTATCCGCCATCTCGAAGGGCAGCGCCGCGCCGGACACGCTCTCGAAGGCGCGGATGACCTCCAGCACCGTGTAGCCGCAGCCGCTGCCGAGGTTGAACGCCTCGGAGGCCCCGTCCCCCATTATGTGCTCCAGCGCCAGGAAATGCGCCTCGGCCAGATCGCTCACATGCACATAGTCCCTGAGGCATGTGCCGTCCTTCGTGTCGTAGTCGCCGCCAAAGACCTGGAACGCCCCCCTCCTGCCCAGGGCCGTCTGGAAAATGAGGGGCAGTATGTGGTGCTCCGGCTCGTGGGATTCGCCGATCTCGCCGGAGGCGTCCGCCCCGGCCGCGTTGAAGTAGCGCAGCGCCGAATACTTTATGCCATAGGCCCTGCCGTAGTCCGCGAGCATCCTTTCGCCTATGAGCTTCGTCATGCCGTAGGGGTTGACGGGCGCCTGCGGGTGGGCTTCGTCTATGGGGACGCGCTCGGGCTCGCCGTAGGTCGCGGCGGACGACGAGAACACGATATGCCTCGCCCCGTGCCTGACCATGGCGTTCAGCAGAACAGCCATCCCAGCGACGTTCACGCCGTAGTAGGCGGCGGGATCGCGCACCGAGCCGGCCACGTCCGCGAGCGCCGCGAAATGGACGACGGCGTCGAAGCCATGCGTTGAGAATATCCTGTCGAGCAGCGCCCCGTCGCCTATGTCGCCGCATATCAGCCTCTGCCCGTCCACGGCCTCCCCATGCCCGGACGAGAGGTCGTCGAGGATCCAGGTCTCGACGCCCTTCGATCTGAAATAGCGGCTGCAGTGGCTCCCGATATACCCCGCGCCCCCCGTGATGAGAACCTTGTCGATCGGCATGGCCGCACCCCCTTCCCGGCGGGGCGCCCCCCGCCCGCCGCCCAGTATCCACCGCCCGGCCTCCGCGAGGCCCCCGCAGCGATGCGCGGCGCGGCCGCCCCCCGCGCGCCCCACGTATATGCCCCTTACGCCGTAGCTCTCGGCGGCCAGCATGTCGGATTCGCTGTCGCCTATCATGAAGGAGGCCGCCCTGTCTATGTCCCACAGGCTTTCGGCCTTCCTCAGCATGCCCGTGCCCGGCTTCCGGCAGTCGCATTCGCCCTCGGCGTGGGGGCAGCAGTACACCTGGTCTATGGATGCGCCCCGCGCGGCGAGCTCGGCGAGCATCCTTTCGTGTATCGCCTCCAGCGCGTCGGCGTCCAGGGCGCCCGTGCTGACCCCGCGCTGGTTGGTGACGACCACGAGCCTGTAGCCCGCGTCACGCAGCAGCCTAAGCGTTTCCGGGACGCCGTCCAGAAAGTCGAAGCCATCCCAGGACGTCACGTATTCGCCGTCGGCGGGCTTCCTGTTGATCACGCCGTCTCTGTCAAGAAAGACGACCTTCGCTTTTTCCTTCATCTTAGTGTCAGTCACTACTCACACGCCACGCCATTTTTGCCCATCTCGGAACCTGGTTGCGATTATTGCCTTCCTCACGTAGCTTCTAGTGTAGTGTCTCATTCATTTTTGTATAAATGGCGCAGGATGGGTTTTCTGCGGCCAGGCGGAGGAGGGAGCCACAGCGGGGCTATGGCGACCGACGACAACAACGCCGCAGGAAATCCACACAAGCCATGCAATCATTCACTCGTCCCCGATGAACACGACCCTGCTGCCATGCCGCGTGATATGGAAATCCACTTCCCTCAGCCCGACGGCCTCCCGGACGCCGTCCTGGAACTGCTCGTCGCAGTAGATCAGCAGGAAGCCCCCGCCGCCGGCCCCGAGCAGCTTGCCGCCGGCCGCGCCCGCGCCCAGCGCGTCCCCGTAGCGCCTGTCTATGTCCGGGTTGCTTATGGCCTCGGAAAGGCTCTTTTTCCGCAGCCAGCCCGCGTGCAGCGACGCGCCTATCGCGGCGGTCACGCCGTTTTCGGACAGCTCGCCCCTCAGCCTCGCCGCCTCGTCCCGTATGAAGTCCAGGCTTTCCCTGTTGCGCGGCGCGTACCTCTGCTGGTCGGCCAGTATTTCGTTGGCCTCCCTTTTCGTCCCGGTGAAGAACAGCATGAGCTTGCTGCCGAGCCTGTCCGCCTCCATTTCGCCGAGCCCGATCTTTTCGTACTCCACGCTTTCGTCCGCGTTGAACCTATAGTAGTTGAGGCCGCCATAGGCCGCCGCGAACTGATCCTGCTTGCCTATGGGCGCGCCCAGCGCGTCTATCTCTATCTCGCAGGCTTTGACGGCCAGCTCGTGGGCGGAGCGCTGCTGGCCTATATAGGTGTAAAGCGAGTTCAGAAGCCCCACCGTGAAGCTGCTGGACGAGCCAAGCCCGGTGCCGGCGGGTATGTCCGCTATCGACGTTATCTCTATGCCGGTGTCGATGCCGACCATCTTCATGCATTCGCGCACTATGCCGTGCTGGAGCTCGTCCGCGTGGGCCGCCGTCTCCGTCCTGGAATAGCTCAGGCGTATGGTCCTGTCGAAGCGCCTGTTCACGGTTATGTACATGTACTTGTTTATGGTGGCGCTCACGGCCGCGCCGAAACCGCTCCTGTAGTAGCTGGCGATGTCGCTTCCGCCGCCCGCAAGGCTCACCCTAAACGGGGTTCTTGTTATAATCATGCCGCCATTCCCTAAGCGCCTTCCTGTAGTTTTCGTTTGTGCCGATGTCGATGAGGTACTCGCTCATCTCGTAGCCGTACATCCTGCCGACGAGCTTCGGAAGCACGTCCTTGCCGAAATCGCTGAATTCCGACTCCGGAAAGCAGCCGAAGACGCTGCGGTCGGCGATGTATATGCCGGCGTTGGCGAGATTGCCTTTGGGCTCGGCCGGCTTTTCCTCGAAGGCCACGATGCGCCCTTCCCCGTCCAGCTCGGCGATCCCGCACTGCCGGGGCCTTTCCGCCCTGAACAGGGCCATGGTCAGCGCGCCGTCGTGGGAGGCGTGGAACTCGCGCATCCGCCCGATGTCTATGTCGGTCAGGCTGTCCGCGTAGCACACGAGGAATTCGCTGTCGTCGCCTATGAAGCCCCGGTTTTTTTTGACGGTGCCGCCGCTGCCCAGAAGCCTGCTCTCGTGCGAGACGACGGCGCCGAAGCCGTTGAGCGCGTTGTACCTGTCCACAAAGCCGGACACCTGGCCGGCCAGGTAGTGGGTGTTGACCAGCACGCTGCTTATGCCGTGGCTGTCCAGAAGCTGGAACCACCAGCCCAGAAGGGGGACGCCGTTTATCGGGACAAGGCATTTGGCCACCCGGTCCGTCAGCGGCCGCAGGCGCGTGCCGTAGCCGGCCGCGAGCAGGAAGGCTTTCATAAGGCTCGCCTCACTTCAGGCAAAAAAAGACGGACGGGCGTGTTTCCCGCCGGTCCGTCTTAGTCTGCTGGTATCCCGTAGGGGAGTCGAACCCCTGACTCCGCCGTGAGAGGGCGACATCTTGACCACTTGACCAACGGGACGCGCTATGCTACTCCTAACATTATAAGGCCTCGCCGGGCTTTTGTCCATCGGTTTTTTGGGTTTTTTCGCGCCGGTTTTTTCGCCGTTAGCCGGGAACTTCAGCGCAACCCCCGAGCGACGAAGGGGCCACACTAGTTCGGAAGCCTGTTGATCTCGCCCTTGAATATCCTTCTGAGGAATATCGCGGCCAGGACCAGCGCGGAAATCTCGGCGAGGGGGAAGGAGTACCAGACGCCGTCCACCCCGTAAACCATCGACAGGAGGTAGGCGAGCGGCACCAGGAAGACGAGCTGGCGCACTATGGATATGCACATGGCGTAGAGGCCGTGCGCAAGCGCCTGGAACAAAGCCGTGCTCAGTATCACGAAATTGCTTGGCACGAAGCTGATGCTGATTATGCGCATGGCGGTCACGCCCATCGCCATCATGGCGGCGTCCGCGCTGAAAAGCCGCATGATCTGCTCGGGCAGCAGCCAGAACGCGGCCGTCCCCAGCGCCATGATGAGAAAGCCGATCTTGAGGCTGAGGGTGAAGGTCTCGACGAGCCGCCCGCGCTTCTGGGCGCCGAAGCTGTAGCCCATTATGGGCAGCGCCCCCTGATGCAGCCCCATGAGCGGCAGGAATATGAAGCTCTGCACCCTGAAATACACGCCGAAGACGGCGACCGCCGTATCCGAGTACGATATGAGTATCGCGTTCAGGGCGCCTATGAGGAAGGACGTCATGGACTGCATGACGATGCTCGGCGCCCCGACCGCCAGTACGTCCAGAACGATGCGCCTGTCGAAGCGGAAGCCCCTCACGTCGCTTGCGGACAGCCTCATCTCGTTCGTGGCCCTCCGAAACAGGATCACCGCTATAACGCAGGACACGCACTGCCCGAATACGGCGACGAGGCCCGCGCCGAGGACGCCGAGGGCGGGCGCGCCGAACAGCCCTATTATGAACACGGGGGCGAGGCCGGCGTTCAGCAGGGCGCCCGCCGCGTTGAACAGCATGGGATGCAGCGCGTTGCCCGTGGCCTGGAGGATCCTCTCTATCGTGACGGAGCCGCAGAAGAAGATCGAGCCTATGGTCACGCAGCGGCAGTACACCAGGGCAGGCCCGAATATGCCGGGCGAATCGGTGAACAGCCTGAGAAAGGGGCCCGCGAGGAATATCCCGAATATGGCATAGGCCACCCAGGCGCAGGCCAGCAGCGCGAAGCCGTGCACGGCGGCGCTCTTGGCCTCCCTGCCCCTTCCCTGGCCCAGCCTCCTCGATATGAGCGAGGCTAGCCCCACGCCCATTCCGACGTTTATCGCGGCCATCAGCATCTGCACGGGGAACACGAGGCTCACGGCCGCGAGGGCGTCCTGCGAGACCTTCGCGACGAAGATGCTGTCAACTATGTTGTAGAGCGCGAAGACGATCATGGATATGATCGGCGGCATGGACATGTCGCGCAGGAGCCGTCCTACCGGCATTGTGCCCATCTTGTTGCTCGCGCCCGGCGTGTAGTCCTTGTTGTCGTCTTTCATATCCGCACCGTTCCGGCCCTTGATACCATGTGAAACAGAGGGGTGATACAAGATAGAATTATAACATACTGGCGAAAAAATACAAGTGGCAAAAGTTGGCCGAATGGCGCGCGCGCAAGGTGCGCGCAAGGCAGCGGAAGGGCCAGCAAAAAATAGACATTTTTTACGCTTTGTAGTCTGTTTTAAACATTGCGCTATGATTGGCATAATTCTATAATTTTTACATGAGGCTGCCGCGCCCGCCCTGTGCCGGCGGCAGGCTGCGGGGCTGCGGCGGACTGCGGAACGGCTGCGACAGGCTGCGGAGCGGCGGCGTTTCGGGCCGCGCGCGGCGCCGGCCGCGCTACATGCGCGCAACATTTGTGCCGCGCGCGCTACAAGGCGGCAAGGACTGTTGCAGTACGGGCGTCCCGCCCCCCGCAGACGACGCGCCGCAGGCGGCGCGCGCGGGCGCTTGGCACGGTAATTGCGTCCTTTTAAAGGCCGGCGACGCGCTTTTCAGCTCGTTTATCTGTTTTCCTTCCAAAGCTCCCGACGAAGCCCCGTTGCTGTCAGACGAGTCCAAGGCCCTGGAATGGAGGCATGCATGGCTGAATACGAATACGCCGTCGAGATGAAGGGCATATACAAGAGCTTCGAGGGCGTACACGCGCTGGAGGATGTCGGCCTGTCCGTGAAGCCCGGCGAGATACACGCCCTGATGGGCGAGAACGGCGCGGGCAAGTCCACCCTCATCAAGGTTCTGTCGGGGGCCCACCGCGCGGATGCCGGCGAGGTGTTCGTCAGGGGCAAAAAGACCGACATACACAACACGAGGGCCGCCAACGACCTAGGCATATCGGTCATCTACCAGGAGTTCGCCCTCGTCCCCCATCTCTCGGTGGCGGAGAACATATTCATCGACGAGTTCGGCTCCGAGTACGTCAGGATAGACTGGAAGAAGCTCAGGGCGAGGGCGAAGGCCGCGCTCGAGGCCATAGGATTCGGCGACATCAACCCCAGGATCATGGTCAGGGAGCTGTCGGTCGCCTACCAGCAGGTCGTGGAGATCTGCAAGGCGCTCACGCGCAAGGCCGAGATCCTCGTGCTGGACGAGCCGACGGCCGTGCTGACGAACAAGGAGGTCGACAAGCTGTTTGGGCTCATCAGGAGCCTGAAGGAGCAAGGGACGGCCATCATCTACGTCTCCCACCGCCTGGAGGAGATATTCAGGCTCACCGACCGCATCACGGTCCTGAAGGACGGCCAGTACGTCGATACCGTGAACACGGCCGACATGGAGCCCCAGTCCCTCGTCAACATGATGATAGGGCGCGATCTGAAGTCCTTTTTCCCCGAAAGGGATCCGGCAAAGCAGAAAATCGGCGACGTCGTCCTGAAGGTCGAGAACGTGTCGGCGGGCAGGATGGTCAAGGACGTCTCGTTTGAGCTGCGCGAGGGCGAGATGCTCGGCCTCTCGGGGCTTGTCGGCGCCGGGCGCACGGAGAGCGTGCGCGCCATACTCGGCATAGACAGGATGGACGGCGGCAAGGTCTATCTCAGGGGCAAGGAGATCAAGTTCAAATCCGCCAAGGACGCCTTCGACAACGGCGTCGGCTTCCTCCCGGAGGACAGGAAAAACCAGGGCGTCCTGCTGAAGATGCCCATCAAATACAACATAACCTTCTCCTGCATCAAGAGGTTCACGACCTATTTCGGATGGCTTCTGAAGAAGGCCGAGAACACCTTCGCCAACGAGATCAAGGACAAGGTGGGCATAAAGACCAACGACATAAGGAACGCCGTGAGCAGCCTGTCGGGCGGCAACCAGCAGAAGGTGGCCATCTCCAGGCTGCTGGCCTGCGACAGCAGGATACTCATACTCGACGAGCCCACGCGCGGCGTGGACGTCGGCGCGAAGATGGAGATATTCAGGCTCGTCAACGATCTGATCTACCAGAACTTCGCGGTGCTCATGATATCGTCGGAGATGGTCGAGATCATAGGCATGTGCGACAGGGCCGTCGTGTTCAAGGACGGCAGGAGCGTCGGCGAGGTCCAGAGGAAGGATCTGACCGAGGAGAGCCTGATCCATTACGCGATGGGCGTATGACGGCGGCCATGCCTTGGGCCGCCGGGGCGGCGCGGCGCCAAAATCCAGCCCCAGAACCCGATCTGAAACAAAACCGACGTGGACGCTGAATAACAACAAACGGAAAGCCGGTCTGAGGAGGAAATGCCATGGGTGTCTCTGAACAGTCAAAGTTGCCGTCCGACGCAGCCAATGAGGGCTCGAACCGGTCGCGGGGCGTCGTAAGGTTCCTTTTCGCCCACAACGCGGTGGTCCTGCTCATCGTCATGTTCGTCGTCGCCGCCATCATCTCCGACGTGTTCCTTTCAACGGGCAACATGGTCAACATCCTGCGGCAGCAGTCCACCTTCATGCTTGTCGCCCTCGGCATGCTCATGGTCATGCTCACGGGGGGCATAGACCTCTCGGTCAGCTCCAACGTGACGGTCTCCAGCATAATGGTGGCCTACTTCCTGAAGGATCTCAGCTTCCAGAATCTGTCCTGGGGCCTGATGTTCTCCATCTTCATGGCCATAGTCTCCGGCCTTGTCTTCGGCGCCGTCAACGGCTTCTTCGTGGCGAAGCTGAACATGCCGCCTTTCATAGTCACGCTGGCGATGATGTACGCGGGGCGGGGCGTCGCCTTCATCATAACGGACGCGAACACCATACTGCTGGACCAGAACGTCCCCGCCGTGGAGGCGCTCGTGGGATTCGCGACGGGCTCCGCGCCCGGTATCAACATCCCGTACCCCACAATTGTCATGGTCCTCATCATAGTCGTGATGTGGCTGGTCATGCACTATACGTCGTTCGGCCGGCTCGTGACGGCGACGGGCAGCAACGAGACGGCTGTGCTGCTCGCGGGCATCAACTCGAAAAAATACAAGTTCTGGTCCTACGCGCTCTGCGGCGTGCTATGCGGGGTGGCCGGGGTCATCCTCGCCGCGAGGACGGGAAGCGCGACCGCGCTTTCGACCTCGACCAGCTACGACATGACCTCCATAGCGGCCGTCGTCATCGGAGGCGCGAGCCTGCAGGGCGGCGAGGGCAACGTGCCCATGACGGTCGTGGGCGTCTTCGTCCTGGCGATCATCGGCAACATAATGAACCTGGTCAGCCTGGGCGTGTACCCGCAGCTCGTCGTGAAGGCCATAATCATCATACTGGCCGTGCTGCTCAAAAGCGTCAGCTCGAAGACGGCTTGATGCGTTGCCGCCCGGCGGGCGCGCCATTCCCGCTTGGCGCCTACGCGCCCCCCAGGCAGGCCTGACGGCGGTTTTCCCCCGGCGCGCCTGTGCCGGTTTTGATTCACTCGTGAAAGACCTCTTTCACTTTGTGATGGTATTCGTTGATGTGTGTGGTCATAATAGGAGAAAGGAAAAAGGAGATGAAAAAGAGGATCGCATTTATCGCCGCGCTTGCCGTGGCCTTCGCCATGACCCTCGGCGCCTGCACGGGCACGCCGGAGGACAGCGAGGCGCCCGCGGAGACCGGGACGGCCGCGGAGACAGGGACGGCCGCCGAAACGGAGGTGGCGGAGGAGCTTTCGTCCTACGACCAGCTCATGAAGCTGCTGGAGAACCCGGAATCGGCCCTGGCGCTGAGCGGGCTGCAGCCCAAGTCCTACGAGAGCCGCGGCGACATCCCCAAGGGCCTGCCCGTGGCGCCCAAGGACGTGAAGGACCTGAAGGTGGCATGGGCCGCCTCGCAGCTTGGCAGCACGTTCTTTGAGGGCCTGAGGGATTCGGCCCAGGCCGAGGCCAAGAAGCTGGGCATGAACGAGATCATCCTGCAGAGCGCGGACCTGAGCCTCGATACCCAGAACGAGCAGATCGACAACTTCGTCACCATGGGCATAGACGCGCTGATCCTCAACGCCGTCGATCTCCACGCCCAGGCCCAGAAGATCAAGGAGGTCACGGACAAGGGCATACCGGTGCTGGTGACCGGCCCCACGGCCGCGCGGCCCGAGTACCAGATGGTCACGGCCATAATCTCCGGCTCCAACGAGTCGGGCTTCCAGTCCGGGCAGTACACGGCCGGAAAGCTCCACAAGAAGGGCGAGGTCCAGAAGGTGGGCTTTGTCATAGCGAAGCTCGAGGACGCCGACTCCAACAGCCGCCCCTGCGGGTGGATAGCGGGCTATCTCTCCAAGGCGGCCGAGATGGACGGCAATCCCTACGAGTCCAAGTATGACGCCATACTCGAGTCCTTCAACATCTGGAGCGAGTTCAAGGACAAGAGGAAGTACGACATATCGGAGAAGGGCCTCAACCTTGCGTGGATCGGCGTCGGCGAGGGCCTTGACGTCGCGAAGGGCCAGGCGGCGACCGCCGACCAGCTCACCGGCAACCCGGACACGAACATCATCGTGGCCGAGATGGGCTCGATGAGCTACGGCGTCATACAGGAGTGCAAGCAGCAGGGCAAGACCCCCGGCACGGACATCTACGTAGCCACCTGCGCGGACGGCGCGCGGGAGGAGCTCGACTACATCAGGCGCGGCGAGCTGATGGTCACGGCGACCAACATCCCCTTCATGCCCGCGACCACCATGGTCGACATCATCTACGATCTGTTCGTGGGCGGCAGGGAAGGCGCGCCGGCGGACGCGAACACGCCCGAGAAGGCCAGCGTCTACTACAGCGACCTTCCCGCAACGTCGTTCACCCCGACCTTCGCCATAACCGCGGAGAACGTGGACAAGTACTATCCCACAGCCCCGGAGAGCCAGGTCGAAAGCACATTCGCGACCTACGATCCCTGGACGCCGCTCTCGATCTCCGGCTACAACGAGTTCCACAAGAACGACTAGCCGCCTGCCTTCGCCGAGGCCCCGCGTGGCATGAAGACGGCGCGGCAGGGGCGGCGCCGAGGCGCGCAGGGCAGGATCGCGTTTGTTGAAATGGAGGTGGAAATTGAGGAAGAAGATCGCAATAGCCATAGCGCTCGCGCTGGGGCTCAGCATGGTGTTCGGCGCCTGCACGGGCACGCCGGAGGACAGCGAGGCGCCCGCAGAGACCGGGACGGCCGCGGAGACCGGGACGGCCGCCGAAACGGAGGTTGCGGAGGAGCTTTCGTCCTACGATCAGATCATGAAGCTGCTGGAGAACCCGGAATCCGCGCTGGCGCTGAGCGGCATCCAGCCCAAGGAGTACGCGAGCCGCGCGGACGTCCCCAAGGGCCTGCCCGTTACGCCCAAGGGCGCGAAGGACCTGAAGGTCGCCTGGGCCGCGTCGCAGCTCGGCAGCGAGTTCTTCGAGGGGCTTAGGGATTCGGCCCAGGCCGAGGCAAAGAGGCTGGGCATGAACGAGATCATCCTGCAGAGCGCGGATCTGAGCCTCGAGACGCAGAACGAGCAGATAGACGACTTCGTGACCATGGGCATAGACGCGCTGATCCTCAACGCCGTCGATCTCCACGCCCAGGCCCAGAAGATCAAGGAGGTCACGGACAAGGGCATACCGGTGGTGGTGACCGGCCCCACGGCGGCAAGGCCCGAATATGGGCTTATCACCGCCATCATCTCCGGCTCCAACGAGTCGGGCTACCAGGTGGGGCAGTACGTGGCCGAGGAGCTGTACAAGAAGGGCGAGGTCCAGAAGGTGGGCTTTGTCATAGCGAAGCTCGAGGACGCCGACTCCAACAGCCGCCCCTGCGGGTGGATAGCGGGCTATCTCTCCAAGGCGGCCGAGATAGACGGCAGCCCCTACGCGTCGAAGTACGACGCCATACTGGAGGCGTTCAACATCTGGAGCGAGTTCAAGGACAAGAGGAAGTACGACCTTACGGACAAGGGGCTCGACCTTGCGTGGATCGGCGTCGGCGAGGGCCTTGACGTCGCGAAGGGCCAGGCGGCGACCGCCGACCAGCTCACCGGCAACCCCGACACGGATATCATAGTGGTCGAAATGGACTCGATGGGCTACGGCGCCATACAGGAGTGCAAGCAGCAGGGCAAGACGCCCGGCAAGGACATATACGTCGTCACCTGCGCGAACGGCGCCCGCGCCGCCCTCGACTACATCAAGTCCGGCGAGCTGATGGCCACGGCGACCAACATACCCTTCCTGCCCGCGACCACCATGGTTGACATCATCTACGATCTGTTCGTAGGCGGCAGGGCGGGCGCGTCGCAGAGCGCGGACACGCCGGAGGAAGCGGTCGTGTACTACAGCGACCTGCCGGCGACCTCGTTCATGCCCACCATCGCCATAACGTCGGAGAACGTGGACAAGTACTACCCGACGGCGCCGGAGACCGAGGTCGAGGGCACATTCGCGACCTACGATCCCTGGACGCCGCTGTCGATCTCCGAGTACAACGAGTTCCACAAGAACGACTAGCCCTCTGCCGCCGCGCCCTATGCGGCGCCGAGGCAGCGAGGCCGCTAGGCAGCTACGGAAAAAGCCATGGACAGAAGGGCGTCCATGGCTTTTTTTCGCGCTCAGGGCCCGTTACGAAACAACATCGACTGAAGACGCAGGCTGCGTCACTGCGTCTTGCCACTAGGCGCGTGCCGCGCAAGCTCGTCTGCGGGTATGCCCGAGTATTTGGACGCCGTTTCAAGCGGAAACCCGTCATCGAGCATCGCCATGGCCGCTTCCAGCCTGCCCTCCAGCTTGCCCTCCAGCCTGCCCTCCAGCCTGCCCTCCAGCCTGCCCTCGCGCCGGCCCTTGCGCGTGCCGCGCCGTTCGAGCTCGTCTATCGCTTTCTCCAATGCGTATGTCATATGCGCTGCCTCCCGGCCGCGTGTTGTGCAAGCTCGTCTGCGGGTATGCCCGAGCATTTGGACGCCGTTTCAAGCGGAAACCCTTCATCGAGCATCGCCATGGCCGCTTCCAGCCTGCCCTCCAGCCTGCCCTCCAGCCTGCCCTTGCGTTCGCCCTCCAGCCTGCCCTCGCGTCTGCCCTTGCGCGTGCCGCGCCGTTCGAGCTCGTCTATCGCTTTCTCCAATGCGTATGTCATATGCGCTGCCTCCTTCCGTTCAAATGCATCCTGGATCTGTTCGATTGTGCCTCTGTCTGCCTTGATCTTCCGCGATATGACGTCGGACACCCATGCGCCTAGCTGCAGCTGCTCGTCCCGCGTCAGGCGGCGGCTCGCTTTGAGCGCCTTGCGCAGCCTCCGCAGGACGCGCTCCGGTTCCCCTTTCCTGTCCGCGAGCATGGCGAGGTTCACAAGCGTGGGCGCGTCCAGGAACACGGCATCCTTCGGCGCGTTGATGTCGAACAGGATGTACTCGAAATCCAAAACGTTCGGCACGAAGAGCTCATGGTGCGCCAGATATTCCTTGAAGCTCCTCACGCAGCCCCACTTGCCGCTTCCGTTGTACAGCACGATGGGCACGACGGCGGGGAGCCGGAACTCCTTTCGCCTGCGGGCCTTGTCCTCCGTCTCCGCGAAGACCCGCCGCAGGAGCTCCGTCATGTACACGAGCAGGCGGAAGGGCATCGTGAAATCGGGCTCGGACTGCAGCTCCAGATGGACATAGAAGACGACGTCGCCGTTCCCGATCCGCGCCCGATAGATGATGTCGGCCTCCCTGCCCTTGAAGTCCTTCGTGACGAAACGGGTGTTGACGAGCTCCAGGGATTCCGCGTCCAGCTGCTCCGTCCAGGGCGCAATTATGTGGTGCTTCACGAAATCGCAGAAATTCCGCCTGTCGGACAGCATCCTCCTGTAGCCCTTGTCGTCCGTGTTCGTTGCCATAGGCGCCTCCTATGGCAATATTATACGCAATGCCCCGGAGGATTGCAAGAGCCGCCGCGCAAAACATGTACAACTTTCGCGCCGCGATTGTTCAACCTCGCCATAAACTGTATCGAATACTGCAGGGGCTTTCCGGCAGCATAGGGCTCGTGCTGTCGGTCCCGGCGACGGCGGCGATAGCCGCCAGGCTTATGCCGCCGGAGGCGCGGCCCAGCCGCCCGGACGCCCCGGCCAAAGCCAGCCGGCGCGCGGGCCGAAGCTAGCCGGCATGCGCTATGGTTATCTGGCAGGCCGCCATGGCCCTAAGCGCGCACTCGTGCGCCTCCGGGCTCGTGCCCGCGCAGCACGAGGGATCGACGATGATCTCGGCCTCGGGCAGGAAGGCCTTGATGAGCAGCGCGTTCGAGATGACGCAGACGTCGGTGCAAAGGCCGACCAGCTCCACGCTCTCCACCGGGCTGACGGCGTCCTCCGCCCCGAGGTACTCCGCGAGGCCCCTGGCGCCGAAGGTGTTTTTCGTGAACGCCTTGCCCCCCGTGCGAAAGCGCGTGTCCTCGAGCTCGTCGGGCAGCCTCCAGCCGCGCGTGCCCTCGACGCAGTGCGCGACGGGCAGCCTGCGCCCCTCCTGCGTGTCCAGGTAGCCCTCGCCGTGCGTGTCGTAGGTAAACAGGACCTTGCCGTCGAACTCCCATACCTTCTCTATCACGGCCGGCAGTATGGCAAGGGCCTCGGCGCTTCCCAGCGCGCCGTCCAGGAAGTCGTTCTGCATGTCCACCACGATCAGGTATCTGCCGCTCATGCGCTAGGATTCCAGATGCCGGTCCGGCGACGTCAGGGCGTCCACCAGCTCGACCAGGCTCGCGATCTCCGGCTTCGAGATCTGCGCGTCGGCGCCCACCTCCCGGCCCTTAATCTTCATCTCCTCGTTTATCAGCGACGAGAACAGTATCACGGGCAGGGACCTAAGCACGGGGTCGTCCTTTATGAGCTTGGTCAGATGGTGCCCGTCCATGCGCGGCATCTCTATGTCGGAAATGACGCAGGCGACGTGGGTGCCGATCGCGCCCTCGTTCTTGGCCTCCTCCAGGAAGTCGTAGGCCTCCTGGCCGTTGTCGGTCTTTATCGTGTTCATGTAGCCGGCCTTGTGCAGGGACTCGATTATCATCCTGGAAAGGAGCATGGAATCCTCCGCTATGAGGATGGGCAGATCGGAGCGCACGCGGGGCCCCAGCCTGTCCAGATCGGACAGCTGTATGCCGGTCTGCGGCGATATCTCGGCCACGATCTTCTCGAAGTCGAGTATCGTTATGAGCCTTCCCTCAAACTCGGCGATGCCGGTCGCCACGCCCTCGCTGCCGCCGTATATGATGGTGTCGGGCTTCTTTATGTCCCCCCACGATATCCTGTCTATGCCGACGACGGAATGCACGTGGAAGCCTATCACCTGGCTGTTGAACTCGGTTATCATGAATATGTCGCGCTCGCGGTATTCGGAGTCGCCGAGGCCTAGATACTTCGCAAGGTCGATGACGGTGATGACGTCCTCCCTCGGCTTGAAGATGCCCTCGATGGCGAAGTGCGCGTTCTGCATGGGCTTCACGGGCGAAAATTTCATGATCTCGCGAACCTTGGCGACGTTGATGCCGAAGACCTCGCCCGCCATCGTGAACTCCATTATTTCAAGCTCGTTGGTGCCCGATTCCAACAAAATGTCGGTCTGCGCAAAATTGTCCATAAACAAACGTCCTCCTCCCTGCGGACGGCCCGGCAGCCCCCTCTGGCATGCGGCGCGCCCCTTTCCCATACACCTATATTACAATAAATAATAGGAAACTGCAACAAGCAAAAACGGGCAAAAAAATATTTGCCATTGACAGCGCCCCGCCCATGTGTTGTAGTTATATATAGCGGCACGGCGCGAGAGGCATGGAGGCGGCATATGAAGGCGGCATTGGACGGCGGCATGATCGATATCCCCGATTACGTAAGGATCGCGCTCGGCAGGCTGCGCGGCGCCGGCTTCGACGCGTACTGCGTAGGCGGCTGCGTGCGCGATCTGCTGCTTGGCGTTGAGCCCCGCGACTGGGACGTCGCCACCGCGGCCGATCCCGGCGGGATCGCGGCCGCGCTCGCCGGGTTTCCCCTCCTGCCGACCGGGCTTAGGCATGGCACGGTGACGGCGCTGATCGGGGGCGGGCGCGTGGAGATAACGACGTTCCGCGTGGACGGGGGCTACAGCGACGGCCGCCGCCCGGACTCGGTGAGGTTTGTCTCCGATCTGCGGGAGGATCTGGCGCGGCGGGACTTCTCCATGAACGCGATGGCGCTGTCGGCCGACGGGTCCGTCATCGACTATTTCGGCGGCAGGGAGGACATCAGGCGCAGGACCGTGCGCGCCGTCGGCGACGCGGCCCTGCGTTTCGGCGAGGACGCGCTGCGCATACTCAGGGCCCTGCGCTTTGCCTCGGCGCTGGGCTTCTCCATCGACGAGGGCACGTCGGGCGCCGCCCGCGCGGGGGCCGCCCGGCTGGCGGGCGTGTCCGCCGAAAGGCTGAACGCCGAGCTGGGCCTGACGCTCTGCGGCATGGACGCGGGCAGGATACTCCGCGGCTACGCGGACGTCGTGGCGGCCGTCCTGCCCGAGACGGCGCCCATGTTCGGCTTCGAGCAGCACAACCGGCATCACTGCCTCGACGTCTGGGCGCACACGGCCGCAGTCGTCGAAAACGCGCCCGCGACGCCCGTCCTGCGCTGGGCGGCCCTGCTTCACGACATCGGCAAGCCGCATACCTTCAGCATGAAGGACCGCCGCGAGGGGCATTTTTACGGCCACGCGGAGAAGGGCTGCGAGATCGCCGGGCGGATCATGCTCCGCCTGAGATTCGACAACGCCACCCGCAGGCGCGTGCTGAAGCTCATCGAGCTCCACGACGTGCCGATCGCGGCGGACAGGGCGGCCGTCAGGCGGCAGCTGAACAGGCTCGGCGAGGAGGCGCTCGCCCAGCTGCTGCTCCTGAAGCGCGCCGACAACCTGGCGCAGGCGCCCGAATACCGGCACAGGCAGGGGGAGATAAGCGCGCTGGAGGCGCTTATGCGGGACATCATAGCCGAAAAGGACTGCTTTTCCCTGCGCGGGCTCGCGGTGGACGGCCGCGACATGGCCTCGCTCGGCCTGAGCGGCAGGGCCATAGGGGCCGCGCTGGACAGGCTGCTCGGCATGGTTATGGACGGCGCGGTCCCGAACGAGAGGGATGCGCTGCTCGATGCGGCTTCACGCCTGCGCCCCGGCCTCCCGGACGCGCCCTAGGCGTTACATTTCAGGGGTATGTGTGCGGGAAAGGGGACCGCGCCCCCGCTTCCGTCGCAAAACGGGTATTTCCTGCGATTTCGCTCACAGACTTTGGGGACTTGCTCAAACTCGCTTCGCT
>JAISXZ010000055.1 GCA_031270275.1 Eubacteriales Family XIII. Incertae Sedis bacterium
TTCTTCTTCGCGTCCTCTATCGCCTTCCTGACCGCCTCGGGTATCTCCCTCGCCTTGCCGAGGCCGACGCCCACATAGCCCTCACCGTTGCCTACGACGACGGTCACGCTGAAGCGCATGTTCCTTCCGCCCTTGACGGTCTTGGCGACGCGCCTTATGCTGACTATCGACTCCTTTAGCTCGAGCCCTGACGCGTCTATGGTGTTCTGCCGCATTTTTACCTCCGTTAGTTCCTAAAACTTCAGCCCGCCCTCGCGCGCGCCGTCGGCCAGCTCCTTGACGCGGCCGTGGTACAGGAAGCCGCCCCTGTCAAACGCAACCACGCCGAAGCCCTTTTCCACGGACCTTTTCGCTATGGCCTCGCCGACGAGCCTCGCCGCGGCCTTGCAGCCGCCCCCGGTCTCCAGCTTGTCCCTGATCGCCTTTTCCAGGGTGGACGCCGCCGCAAGCGTGCTGCCGCTCGTGTCGTCGATGAGCTGGGCCGATATGTGCCTTGGGCTCCTGAAAACGCAGAGCCTCGGCCTTTCAGGGGTTCCGCGCAGATTTTTCCTGACCCTTCTGTGGCGTCTCAGGCGCCTGTCATTCCTGCTTTCCTTTGCCATCCTCTCCGCCCCTCCTACTTCTTGCCGGCCTTGCCTTCTTTTCTGCGTATTGTCTCGGTCGCGTACTTTATGCCCTTGCCCTTGTAGGGCTCCGGGGGCCTCCAGGCCCTTATGTTGGCGGCGTAGTCGCCGACCGCCGCCTTGTTGATGCCCCTGACTATGATCTCGCCGGGCGCCGGCACCTCCGTGGAGATGCCGGCGGGGTCCTGGAGCTCTACGGGATGCGAATAGCCCAGGCTCAGGACGAGCAGGTCGCCCTTCTTCTCCGCCCTGTAGCCGACGCCGTTTATCTGGAGCTTTTTCTCGAAGCCCGCCGTGACCCCCGTCACCATGTTGGCTATCAGGCTCCTCGAAAGGCCGTGCGCCGAACGGGAGTCCTTGTCGTCGCTGCTGCGGGTGACCCGGACGGTCCCTCCGTCGAGCTCGACCTTTATCAGCCTGCTTATGCGTTCATGCAGCTCGCCCTTAGGCCCCTTGACGCGGACGACGTTGCCTTCGTCAACCCTTATGTCCACGCCGTCTGGGACTTCGACAGGCATCCTACCTATTCTCGACATCTCTCTCCCTCCTACCAGACATAGCAGATGACTTCGCCGCCGATCCCGCGTCTGCGGGCCTCTCTGTCGCTTATCACGCCGTTTGAGGTCGAGATTATGGCGATGCCCAGGCCGCCGAGCACCTTCGGCACGTCGCCAGCCTTGGCGTAGACCTTGAGTCCGGGCTTCGATATCTTCTTGATGCCGCTGATGACCTTCTCCTTGCCTGCGCCGCCGTACTTCATCTGTATGCGTATCATGCCCTGCCTGTCGTCCTCGATGACGTCGAACCCGTTTATATAGCCCTCCTCCGTCAGGATGCCGGCTATGGATCGCTTCATCTTGGAGGCAGGCACATCGACAGTCTCATGCCCTACCATGTTCGCGTTCCTTATCCTTGTAAGCATGTCCGCTATGGGGTCTGTCATTGTCATAGCCGCACCTCCTTTACCAGCTGGCTTTTTTTACTCCGGGTATCTGCCCCTTGTAGGCGAGCTCCCTGAAACAGATCCTGCAGATCCCGTATTTCCTCAGCACGGAGTGCGGCCTGCCGCAGATTCTGCACCGGGTATAGGCCCTGGTCGCGTACTTGGGTTTTCTCTGCTGCTTTATTTTAAGAGATGTCTTAGCCATAAACTACCTCCTTGTTTTCAAATTCGGTGCGAGAAGGCGCTGCCCGCGCTACTTCTCGAACGGCATGCCGAGCAGCGAGAGGAGCGCGGAGGCTTCCTCGTCGGTCTTTGCCGATGTCGTGAATATTATGTCCATGCCCTTGACCTTGTCTATGCGGTCATAGACGATCTCGGGGAATATCGACTGCTCTTTCAGCCCCATGGAGTAGTTGCCCCTGCCGTCGAAGGCGTTCTTGCTTACGCCCCTGAAGTCCCTTACCCTAGGCAGCACGATGTTGAACAGCTTGTCGGCGAACACGTACATGTTCTCGCCGCGCAGCGTCACCTTGCAGCCCACCGGCATGCCCTGCCTGACCTTGAAATTGGCTATGGACTTCTTGGCTTTCGTGACGACGGGCCTCTGGCCGCTGATGGCCGCCAGCTCCTCCACCGTCGTCTCCATGAGCTTCGGGTTGTCCTTGGCCTCGCCGAGGCCGATGTTTATAGTGATCTTTTCCAGCTTGGGGACTTCCATGACGTTCTTGTAGCGAAACTTTTCCAGCAGGGCAGGAAAGGCCTCATTCCTGTATGTCTCCTTCATCCTTGCTGACAAAACCGTTCCCTCCCTCCTCAGTCAAGCGGCGCGCCCGTTTTTTTGGAAACCCTTATCTTCTTGCCGTCCTCGAACCTGTATCCTATGCGCGTCGGCGCCTTTGCCTTGCTTTCGTAGTACATGACGTTTGAGACGTCTATGGGGCCTTCCTGGTGCTTTATCTCGCTCGGGGTCTTTCTGGTCTGCTTCGCGTGCTTGGTCTGCACGTTAACGCCCTCGACGATTATCTTGCCCTTCTTGGGGATGGCCTTGAGCACCTTGCCCCTCTTGCCCTTGTCCTTGCCGGTGACGACGATCACCGGGTCATCCTTCTTTATCTTCATCCGCAGGCAACCTCCTTCAGCTCACAGTACTTCCGGCGCCAGCGACACGATCTTCATGAAGCTCTTTTCGCGCAGCTCCCTCGCCACAGGTCCGAATATGCGGGTCCCGACAGGGTTCTTGTCCTCCTTTATGATGACTGCGGCGTTCTGGTCGAACTTGACGTAGCTGCCATCGGCCCGGCGGGCACCCGTCTTGGTCCTGACCACCACGGCCCTGACGACATCGCCTTTCTTTACGACCCCGCCGGGCGAGGCCACCTTGACGGCGCAGACTATGATGTCCCCGATATTCGCGTAGCGGCGGCCCGTGCCGCCAAGGACACGGATGCAAAGCAGCTCCTTGGCGCCGGAATTGTCGGCAACGCGCAGTCTTGTCTCTGTCTGGATCATCTTGCCTGCCTCCTATCGCACTTTCTCTATTATGTTGACGAGGCGCCACCTCTTTTCCTTGGAGATAGGCCTAGTTTCCATAATTCTCACCTTGTCGCCGATATCGCACTGGTTCTCCTCGTCATGGGCCTTGAACTTCTTTGTCCTTTTCACCGCTTTTCCGTAAAGGGAATGCCTGACGAAGTCCTCGACGGCCACGACTACGGTCTTGTCCATCCTGTTGCTGACGACCATGCCGACCCTGGTCTTTCTTCTGTTTCTTTCTTCTGTCACGCCGCTTGTCCTCCCTTCCGTCAGGCTTGAGCCCTGCCTATTTCCCTTTCCCTTATCACGGTCTTGACCCTCGCTATGTCCTTCTTGACGTCGCGCATCTTTATGGGGTTCTCCAGCTGGCCCGTGACGTGCTGGAATCTCAGGTTGAACAGCTCCTTTTTCATCTTGACGAGCTCCGTGTTCAGCTCGGACTCGCTCAGCTCCCGCATCTTCTCCAGCTTCATCGCGCTTCACCACCCTCCGCAAATTCCTCGCCCTTTATGGCGAATTTACATTTTATAGGCAGCTTGTGGGACGCGAGGCGCATGGCTTCCCTCGCCTGTTCCTCGGTGACGCCCTCTATCTCGAACATCACGCGGCCCGGCTTGACCACCGCCACCCAGTATTCGGGGGCGCCCTTGCCCGAGCCCATGCGGACCTCCGCGGGCTTCTTGGTCACGGACTTGTGCGGGAATATCTTTATGAAAACCTTGCCGCCCCTCTTGATCGAGCGCGTCATGGCGATACGGGCGGACTCTATCTGGTTCGAGGTGATCCACGCGCGGTCGAGCGCGATAAGGCCGTAAGCGCCGTAGGTGATGGTGTTCCCCCTGTTGGCGACGCCCTTCATCCTCCCTCTATGGACTCTCCTGCGCTTTACGCGCTTTGGCATTAACATGGCAGCGCATCTCCTTCCTTGAAAGCCTGCATTCTGCGGCCGCCTAGGGCCGCCGGGCCGTGTACCGCCCTATTCGGACGGTCCCTGCGCCGTAGGCGCCTGCGGCTCCGCCGTCGCGCCGGCCGCCGGGGCTTCGCCCTGCGGGGGCGGCGCGGCAGGAGGCTTTGGCGGGATATTCCGCGTCCTCGGGTTCACAGCCTTGGGCAGCTCCGGCCTCGCGTCCCTGGGGTTCCTTCTGTCGCCGTCGCGCCTCGGGCGGTCGCTCCTGGGCCTGTCGCCGTCGCGCCTTGGGCGGTCGCTCCTGGGCCTGTCGCCGTCGCGCCTCGGGCGGTCGCCCCTGGGCCTGTCGCCGTCGCGCCTCGGGCGGTCGCTCCTGGGCCTGTCTTCGGGTATCGGGCTTTTCAGCCCCTTCTCAAGGATTTCCCCATGGTTTATCCAGACCTTAACGCCAATCTTGCCGTATGTGGTGTCGGCCTCGGAAAAGCCGTAGTCGATGTTCGCCCTGAGCGTGTGCAGCGGCACGTTGCCCTCGCTGTACTTCTCGCTTCGCGCTATCTCGGCGCCGCCGAGCCTGCCCGCGACGAGCACCTTCATGCCCTTGGCCCCGGCCTTCATCGTCCTGCCTATGGCCTGCTTCATGGCCCGCCTGAAGGAGACCCTCTTTTCGAGCGCCTGCGATATGTTCTCGGCGGTAAGCTGGGCGTCCAGCTCGGACCTTCTTATCTCGACTATCCTTACCTGCACGGCCTTCTTCGTCATCTTCTCGATCGGGGCCTGGATTTCCGCGATGCCGTTGCCCGATCTGCCGACGACCATGCCCGGCTTGTCCGTGAGCACCGTGAGCTTTATCTGGTTGTCCGCAGCCCTTTCGATGAGGATCCTGGACACGCCGGCCGCGTAAAGCTTCCGCTTGACATACTCCCTGATCTTGCTGTCCTCTATAAGGAAGTCCGCGAAATGCGCCTTGTCCGCATACCATTTGGAGTCCCAGTCCTTTATGATCCCCACTCTCAGACCATGGGGGCTAACCTTTTGACCCATAGATAGACCTCCTCATCAACTCTCTTTTTCCTGCAGGGTGACGCCTACGTGGCTGCTTCTTTTCATGATCTTGGACGCGCTTCCCTTCGCGCCCGCCCGCCATCTTTTCATGGTGGGGCCCTTGTGGGCGTACACCTGGGCGACATACAGGTCGTCGGGGTTCATGTCGAAGTTGTTCTCCGCGTTGGCAGCGGCGGACTTCACGACTTTCTCAACTATTATGGAGCCTTTTCCAGGCGTGAATTTCAGTATGTTCAGGGCGTCCTTCAGGTCCTTGCCCCTGACTAGGTCCACAACGGGCTTCAGCTTGATGGGCGACATCCTGATATATTTGGCCGTGGCGCTGGCTTTCATGTCGAACCACTCCTTTCTTCCTTACCTTCTGACCTTGGACGATCTGTCCGCGGCGTGGCCGCGGTAGGTTCTTGTGGGGGCGAATTCCCCCAGCCTGTGCCCGACCATGTCCTCCGTGATGTACACGGGGACGTGGCGCCTGCCATCGTGCACCGCTATCGTGTGGCCGACCATCTGAGGGAAGATGGTCGATGGCCTGGACCAGGTCTTCAGCACCTTCTTGTCGTTGGCCGCGTTGAGCGCCTCTATCGTTTTCAGCAGCTTCTGGTGTACAAACGGCCCCTTTTTCAGCGATCTGCCCATTCTTCCTTAATCTACTCCTCTCCGCAAAAGCAGGTGCAAAATTCCGATCATGGCTTTACAGACGGTCAAAGCCGGCGCCTCAGCCTATTTCTGGTTGCGGCGCTTGACTATATACTTGTCAGACGGCTTGTGCTTCTTCCTCGTCTTGTAGCCTAGCGCCGGGCGCCCCCAGGGGGTCACGGGGCCCGCGCGGCCTATGCCGGCCTTGCCCTCGCCGCCGCCGTGCGGGTGGTCGTTGGGGTTCATGACGCTGCCGCGCACCGTCGGGCGCCAGCCCATGTGGCGTTTCCTGCCGGCCTTGCCCAGCTTTATGTTCTCATGGTCCAGGTTGCCCACCTCGCCTATGGTGGCCCTGCACTCTATCCTTATGCGCCTGACCTCGCCGGAGGGCAGCCTCAGCTGGGCGTAGTTCCCCTCCTTGGCCATGAGCTGCGCGCCGTTGCCTGCGGCCCTCGCCATCTGCGCGCCCTTTCCAGGCTTCATCTCTATGCAGTGGACTATGGTGCCGACCGGGATGTTCGCGAGGGGAAGGGCGTTGCCCACCTGGATGTCGGAGCCGGGCCCCGAGACTATGACGTCCCCGACCTTAAGCTTGTTCGGGGCTATGATATACCGCTTTTCGCCGTCGGCGTAAAATATGAGGGCGATGTTCGCGCTCCTGTTGGGGTCGTATTCTATGGTCGCGACCCTGCCGGGCACGCCGTCCTTGTTCCTCTTGAAGTCGATTATCCTGTATTTCGGCCTTGTCCCGCCGCCCCTGTGGCGCACCGTTATCTTGCCGCTGACATTCCTGCCCGAATGCTTCTTCAGCGTCACCGTGAGGGATTTCTCCGGCTTGTCCGCAGTTATCTCCTCGAATGTCGATACCGTCATTCCCCGCCGTCCTGGCGTCGTCGGGTTGTATTTCCTTATGCCCATGTGCCTACCTCCGTGTAAAGCCGAGCGGCAATTTTCAATCGGGTCTGCCGTGTCCGCCTGGCAGCGGCCTTTCCAGTCGGGGCTGCCGTGTCCGTTTGGCAGCGGCCTTTCGGCCTGGATCGCCGGACTGACGCGTCAGCCTTGCCCGCCAAGCCTTCCTACAGCCCGTGGAAGAACTCTATCTCCTTGCTCTTGGGCGTAAGCGTGACGATGGCCTTCTTCGACGCAGGCCTCCTGCCGATGTTCTTGCCCACCTTCTTGAGCTTGCCCTTGACGTTCATCGTGTTTACCTTCTCTATCTCGACGCCGAAGATCTCCTCCAGGGAGCGCTTTATCTCGTACTTGTCCGCGTCGACCGCGACCTTGAAGGTGTATTTCCTGTTCTGCGCCTCCTCCATGCTCCTTTCGGAGATGACGGGCTTCAGTATCACGTCGTATGAGAGCCTCATCAGGCGTACACCTCCTCTATCCTTTCCACCGCTTCCTTTGTGACTATGAAGCTCGTGTAGTTTATTATCTCGTAGACGTTCATCGTGGTCACGAGACAGGTCCTGACGCCGGGGATGTTGCTGGCCGACTTGACGACGTTGTCGTCCTTCTCTGACATGACTATCAGCGCCTTCTTCGCGGCCTTCACGTTGCTCAGCACCTTTATCATTTCCTTGGTCTTGGGGACCTCGAAGCTGAGGCTGTCGAGGACTATGATCTCGTTTTCCGCGACCTTGGACGACAGCGCCGACTTCATGGCGAGCCGCCGCAGCTTCCTGGGCAGGGTGTATCTGTAGTCCCTTGGCTTGGGCGCGAATACCACGCCGCCGCCCACATGGTTGGGCGCGACCCTGCTGCCCTGGCGGGCGCGGCCCGTGCCCTTCTGCCTGAACGGCTTCCTGCCTCCGCCCCTGACCTCGCTTCTGGTCTTCGCCGACTGCGTCCCCTGCCTCTGGTTGGCGAGATAGTTCTTTATGACTGCGTACAGGGCGTTTTCGTTCACTTCGATGCCGAAGATGCTGTCGTTCAGCTCGATCTCGCCCGCCGCGCCGCCGGACATGTCCAGTACCTGTACCTTTGCCATGTTATTTGCCTCCCTGCCCCTTGATCGCGTACTGTATGCGGAGCAGGCCGCCGCGCGCGCCGGGCACCGCCCCCTTCACCATCATAAGGTTTCTTTCCTCTATAGTCTTGACCAGCACCACGTTCTGCACGGTCACGGTCTCGCGGCCCATCCTTCCGGGGCCGGCGTTGCCCTTGAACACCCTCGATGGGTACGTGCCGGCCGCGAGCGCGCCTGCCAGCCTCTTGTGCTTGGAGCCGTGCGTGGTCGGGCCCCTGCGGTGCCCGTGCCGCTTTATGTTGCCCTGCGTACCCTTGCCCTTGGACGTGCCGGTTATGTCGAGCTTGCTGCCCACCTCGAAGTCCGCCACGGTTATGACCTGGTTCGGCTCGTAGCTCTCGCCCTCGGAGAGGCGTATCTCGGCCAGATGCTTCTTGAAGGGGGCCTGCCATCTCTCGAAATGACCCCTCTCCGGCTTGTTGAGCCTGCGCTCCTTCACATCGCCGAAGCCTATCTGCACCGCGTCGTAGCCGTCGTTCTCCTTCGTCTTTATCTGCGTCACGGTCGCCGGCCCGGCCTCTATGAGGGTCACGGGGACGACCTCGCCGTTCTCGGTGAATATCTGCGTCATGCCGATCTTTCTGCCCAGTATTGTCTTCATGCCTGTGCGTCCTTTCTTACAGCGGATTGCCCGGCCTGTCCTTTCCCCGCCTGTGCCGCGAAACCGAAGCTGTCGCGAAACCGGGGCAGGGGCGGGAGGCGTGTCAGGCAATCATCCTAAGGGACAAGTTTCGGTTTGGCCCCGGCTTGGAACGGGGCGCGCCCAGACTGCCGAACGCGTCCGGGCCTCAGAGCTTGATCTCTATGTCCACGCCGGCCGGGAGATCCAGCTTCATCAGCGAGTCCACCGTCTTTGGCGTAGTGTGGTATATGTCGATAAGCCTCTTGTGCGTGCGCTGCTCGAACTGCTCGCGGCTGTCCTTGTACTTATGCACCGCCCTCAGTATCGTGACGACCTCTTTCTCTGTAGGAAGCGGGATGGGGCCGGACACATCGGCGCCCGTCCTTCTGGCCGTTTCGACTATGCGCGCCGCCGATTGATCAAGCGTCTTGTGGTCATATGCCTTCAGCCGTATCCTTATCTTCTGTTTCTCGCTCATAGCTACCTCCTGTCTGCTTTCGTACGTCCGCGCTATCGGCGCGTCCCGCGCATCGAAGCGCGCCATACGCAAGGAGCCTCCTACACAGTACCGTGCGTTCACGGAAGCGCGGCGCACAAACGGCAAAGAAAGCCCTTCCGCCCACAAAGAGTCATTTTCTTCGCAAGCCTATTCAGTATATTACAGATCGCGGAATATGACAAGTGTTTTTTTGATTTTTTTGAAGGGCTTTTTTTGGGGCTTTGGGGGGCCTGCCAGCGCCCGCCAGCGCCCGGCGTCCAGGCCCGCGCCCCGACGCGCAAAGCCAGTCTTTTCAGGCGTGGCACGGCGGCCTGCGTACACACTGCCCCAGGCGTTTCTTCGGCGGGGCGGCGAGGGGTTGTGCGGGGGGGCCGTGCGGGGGGCCGTATGGAAGCCGGCCCCCGCCGAGAGGCAATAATTCCCCTCGCTTCCGCAGCCGGCGCCCGCCCCGGCGGTTTTGCGCGTCAATTTTGAACGGCAGGCGCATAACGCGCTGTTAGGAACTGTTAAAAAATAACCGCTGTCGCCGATTTGTCGCTGGGTTTTCGGTTTGCCTTGACAAACCCATGGGTTTTTAAGTATAATCCGTTGTACGTTAAATATATTGCTCCACCGACTAAACATTGCGCGTCTTGGCGGCTATTTTGACGCCTTGCTTCGTTGCAAAGCCTCGCCGAACCTACGGGTTCGCCTGCGTTTTGCGCCTCGCAAGCCGCCA
>JAISXZ010000058.1 GCA_031270275.1 Eubacteriales Family XIII. Incertae Sedis bacterium
CAGATCGGGTTCTGGGGGCGATTTTGGCTCCCGGAGCGTACTGCTTGGTACGTGAGGAAGACAATAATCGCAACCAGGTTCCGAGATGGGCAAAAATGGCGTGGCGTGTGAGTAGTAACCTCGATTGGGGATCATAGGCGGCGGGAGAGGCCCCGCATCCGGCCTATATCCAGTGGATAGCCTTGCCGGACACCGCGTGGAAGGCCTCCTGTATGGCCTCGGACACCGTCGGGTGCGGATGGACGGAGCCCGCGATCTCCTCTGCGGTGGCCTCAAGGTTCATCGCGGCGACCGCCTCGGCTATCATGTCCGTCGCGTGCAGGCAGTACAGATGCACGCCGACTATCTCGCCGTACTCGGATTCGGCTATGACCTTGGCAAGGCCCTTCTCCTGGCCCGCGACCTTCGCCTTGCCGTTGGCAAGGAGCGGGAATTTCCCTATCTTTATCCGATCCCCGTAGCGTTCGCGGGCCTGCGCCTCAGTAAGGCCGACGGACGCTATTTCCGGCTGGATGTATATGGCCGTCGGTATACTGTCGTAGCGCATCTCCCCGCCGTGGCCGCATATGCTGTCGGCGGCGCATATGCCCTCCATGGTTGCCGTATGCGCCAGCATGGCCTTGCCGTTGACGTCCCCGATGGCGTAGACGTTCGGCAGCGAGGTCCTCAGCGCGGAGTCCGTCGCTATGGCGCCGCCCTCTGTCCTGATGCCCAGGGATTCGCAGTCTATGCCCCCGAGATCCGGCGCGCGCCCCACGGCCATGATTACGCTGCCCGCCTTTACGCTGTGCTCCTTGCCGTCCTTCTGGAAGTTCACGGCCCCGTCCGCTATCCCCGTGACCCTCGCGCCGGTGTGTATCTCGACGCCGAGCTCGGCGAGGCGGGCGGCGGCCAGCGCTGTTATTTCCTCGTCCACCATCGGGAGCACGCGCTCCAGAAATTCCACCACCGTGACCTTTGCGCCGGCGCAGGCCAGGAAGTACGCGAATTCCACGCCTATAACGCCGCCGCCTATGATTACGGCCTCCTTCGGCACGCTGTCCAGGGCGAGGACATCGTCGCTGGTGAGCATGTCCACGCTGCCGTCGATGGGTATGGGCAGCGACTTTATGGACGAGCCCGTGGCTATCACGATGCTTTCGGCGCTGTAGGCCCTGCCGCCCGCCTCGACGGTATGCGCGTCCTTCAGCGCGCCCTCGCCCCTTATGAGCGTGACGCCGTTCCCCTTCAGCAGCGCCTCCACGCCCCCGACAAGCTGCTTCACGACGCCGGCCTTGCGCGCCTGTACCTTCTTCATGTCCAGCGAGGCGCTGCCGGCCGAGGCGCATAGCACGCCGAAGTTCTCGCATTCCCTGACCTCGTTGAGGGCCTCGACGCTGCGCAGCAGGGCCTTTGTCGGTATGCAGCCCCTGTTCAGGCAGACGCCGCCCACGCTGTCCTTCTCTATGAGGGCGGCGCGCTTCCCCAGCTGCGCCAGCCTTATGGCGGCGACATAGCCGCCGGGGCCGCCGCCTATGACCACGGCGTCGAAGTCCCGGTCCGCAGCGGGCGCCGGCGGGGCTGCCTGTGCCGGGGCCTCCTTGGCCGAAGGCGCGGCGGCGCCCGGCTCGCGTCCCAAGAGGGCGCAGGCTTTTTCAACCTCGGCGCCCACGTCGTCCGCGCCGTCGGCTATGATGGCTATGGGCAGGGTCACCGGTATGCTGTCCCCCTCGGAGACAAGCAGCTTGCGCACGATGCCGTCGCGCGTCGCCTCCACGTCTATGTTCGTCTTGTCGGTCTCTATGGCGAACAGGGGCTCGCCCTTTCCTATCGCCTCGCCTTCGGCCTTGTACCAGGTGACGAGCTTGCCCTCGTCCATGTTGAAGCCGAGCTTTGGCATGACTATTACGTCGATCATCTGCAATACCTCCGAAAATCGCGGACGGGTTCCGAAACGGGCAAAGCGGCGCGTCCGTCGAGCGGCGACATCAAATCAGGATTTCCATCGGGCTCTCCAGAAGCCTTTTTACCTCCGTGACAAAGCTGGCGGCCAGCAGGCCGTCTATGAGCCTGTGATCGACGCTGAGCGTGATGTTCATGACGGGCTTTATGGCGAGGCTCTTTTCGCCCGTATCGCCCTTGACGACCACCGCCTCGTCCTTAGTGGAGCTTATCGCCAGTATGCCGGATTCAGGCGGGTTGATGATGGCCGTGAAGTTTTCTATGCCGAACATGCCCAGGTTCGATATCGTGAAGGTGCCGCCGCTGTACTCGTCCGGCGTGAGCCTGCCGTTCCGGGCCTTCTCGAACAGCGCGGACGCCTCGTCCGAGATCTGCGCGAGCGACTTCCCCTGGGCCTCCCTGACGACGGGCACTATCAGGCCGGAGGGGGCGGCGACGGCGATGCCGAGATTGACGCTGCTGTACAGCTCAACCGTGTCGCCCGCCAGCGAGGCGTTCATTTCGGGGTATTTTTGCAGGGCTATGACGACGGCCTTGGCTATGAAGTCGGTGACGGAGGTCTTTCGTTCGCGGCGCGCGTTGACCATGGCCCTGAGCGCGAGAAGCTCGTCTAGGACGGCCTTCTGGGTGAAATACAGATGGGGCGCCGTGAACTTGCTCTGGGCCAGCCTGTCCCCGATGATCTTGCGCACGCCGGCGTAGGGCCGGCTTTCGAGCAGGGTCTTGCCGCCCTGCGCCGCAGGGGATGGGGATGGGGCGCCCGCACCCGCGCCTGGGGCGGGGACGGCCGCGGCGGCCACGTCGCGCTTCATTATCCTGCCGTTTGGCCCGCTCCCGCTGATGGCGGCGGGGTCGATGCCCTTAGCCGCCGCCATGTTCGCGGCGAGCGGGCTTATGCGCAGCCTGCCGCCTGGGGCGCCGGCCGAGGCAGGCGCGGCATGGGCGACTATGGCCCTGGCCTTGGCTATTATCTTGTCTTCGGACGGTATTATCGGGAACTCCAGGGCGGGGCTGAAGGGGAGGGGGACATTCGGCGTCGCTATCCTGCCCACGGGGGCCTTCAGGAAGTAAAATATGTCCTCGCCGACATTCGCGGCTATCTCCGCGGCTATGCCGCAGAACTCGTGCGCCTCATCGACTATAAGGAGCCTGCCGGTCTTCCTGACCGACTGTATTATGCTGTCCCTGTCGAGCGGTATGATGGTGCGCAGATCGATGACCTCGCAGGATATGCCCTCGCCGCGAAGCTTCTCCGCCGCGCGCACGGACTTCATGACCTGCGAGGACGTGGCCACTATGCTTATGTCGGCGCCCTCCACGACCACGTTCGCCCTGCCGAAGGGTATGGGCTGCACGTCGTCGTCGATCTGGAACTTGTTCGAGTATTCCATCTTGTGCTCAAAGAATATGACGGGGTTGTCGTCCCGTATGGCCGTCTTAAGCAGGCCCTTGGCTTCCTGCGCCGTGGACGGCACCACGATCTTTATGCCTGGAAAATGCGACGCCATGGCCTGCATGCTCTGCGAGTGCTGCGCGGCCGACGAGCGCCCCGCGCCTATCGGCGTGCGTATCACCATCGGCACGGTGGCCTGCCCGCCGGACATGTACCGTATCTTCGCCATCTGGTTCATGACCTGGTCCGCCGCCACAAGCAGGAAATCCGAAAACATCAGCTCCACCACCGGCCTAAGCCCGGTGAGAGCCATGCCCACGGCCATCCCCACGAAGCCGGCCTCCGAAATCGGCGTGTCCTTCACCCGCAGATCCCCGTATTTTTCGTAGAGCCCGACGGAGGTCTTGAAATTGCCGCCTATGAAGGCGACGTCCTCGCCGAGCAGCAGCACGTTTTCGTCGCGGGCCATCTCCTCGTCGAGCGCCTCGCATATGGCGTCCCTGTACAGTATCTCTTTCATGCCTGTTCTCCTGTCACTACTGGCGCCAACACGCCCTAGACGAAGATGTCGCTGAACGCCTCCTGCGGGTCGGGATAGGGGCTGTCCACCGCGAAGCGCGTCGCCTCCGCTATCTCGCCCTCAAGCGCGGCCTCAAGCCCGGCCACCTCGCTCTCGCTGACCTTGCCCGATTCGGACACGAGCCTCGCGCGGAAGTTCCTCACCGGGCAGCGCGCCATCCACCCGCTCTTTTCGCCCTCG
>JAISXZ010000059.1 GCA_031270275.1 Eubacteriales Family XIII. Incertae Sedis bacterium
CAGATCGGGTTCTGGGGGCGATTTTGGCTCCCGGAGCGTACTGCCTGGTACGTGAGGAAGACAATAATCGCAACCAGGTTCCGAGATGGGCAAAAATGGCGTGGCGGGTGAGTAGTAACGGGATCCGCGCACAACACCGAATCCGCACGCAACACCGATTGATTTTAATACGGTTCTGGTGTATACTATGTGCGTGGCAAGGCGATTTTGGGCATACATGCCCCGAAAGGGCGTCATATGGGATCGGCCATGACAACTGACACCGACCACAGGATCCTGTCCAAGACGCAGAGCCTCTGCCCTGTCTGCCTGAAACCCGTCGACGCCTGTTACGCCGAAAGCGGCGGCAAGACGTATTTCCGCAAGAGCTGCCCCGAGCACGGCGAGGTTTCCGTGCTTGTCGCCGACGACGCGGCGGACTATGTTGGCTGGTCGGGCGCGCCCGTCGTCAACATAGCCCCGAAGACCGCGCTTACCAAGGGCAGGGAGGGCGAGTGCCCCCTGTGCTGCGGGACCTGCGACCTGCATCTGCAGACGGCCTGCTGCGTGCTTCTCGACGTGACGGGCCGCTGCAACCAGAGCTGCCCCTGGTGCTTCGCGCGGGCCGGCGGCACGGCGGGGGACGATCCCGGCCTGGACGCGATAGAGGGCTGGTACGACAGGCTTCTGGAGCTCGGCGAGGAAAGGCCCTTCAACATACAGCTGTCGGGCGGGGAGCCCACGGTGCGCGACGATCTGCCCGAAATAGCGCGGATGGGGCGCGAGAAGGGCTTCGACTACATCCAGCTGAACACGAACGGCCGAAGGATAGCCGAGGAGGGCGGCTACGCCGAAAAGCTGAAGGGCGCCGGCGTGTCCGTGGCCTTCCTGCAGTTCGACGGCACGCGCGACGACATATACGAAAAGCTGCGCGGGGAGCCCCTGCTGGACCTGAAGCGCCGCGCCATAGAGGCCTGCCGCAGGGCCAGGCTACCCGTCACCCTGGTCCCCACGCTGCTCGACGGGGTCAATCTCGACGATATAGGCGGCATCATAGGCTTCATGCTGGAGCGGCTCGACGTCGTCAAGGGCGTGCATTTCCAGCCGGCGAGCTTTTTCGGGCGCCACGGCGGACAGCCTGACGGCATGGGGGACTTCCGGGGCCGCGTGACGATGTTCGACGTGATGCGCGGCATCGAGAGCCAGACCGGAGGGCTTTTCTCGCGCGAGGACCTGCTGCCCATCAGCACGGGCCATCCCCTCTGCTGTTTCAGCGGAAGCTATCTCAGGGAAGGCGACGGCAGCATACGCAGCCTTATGGGCGCCGCGCAAAGGGCGGAGGGCGCGTCCTGCTGCTGCCAGGAGCCCGATCCCCTCGAGATAATAAGGAAGGACCGGGATTTCGTGCTTAACAAGTGGGACATGGGCGAGGGCGGCGAGGGCGGCGAAAGCCATATGGGCTTCGACGAGTTCATATCGTACATAAAGCGCAACCGCTTCACCCTTACGGGCATGGCCTTCCAGGATATCGGCAACCTCGACGCGGAGCGGCTGAAACGCTGCCGCGTGCAGGTGTTCACGGGCGACGGGCGCCTCGTGCCGTTCTGCGCCTACAACAGCGTTTACAGGGGGCGCTGACCATGGGGGCCATCTCGCCGGGCGGACCGGATCTGATAGCCGAGGCCGTAGGGCTCTGCGCCTTCCCCGCAGGGGCGCGCGTGCTGGACGCGGGCTGCGGCGAGGGCGACGCACTCGCCTTCTTAAAGGAGCGCTTCGGGCTGGACGGCGTGGGCATAGACGCCTTCGGCGAGCTTCTGGACAGGGGCAGGGAAAGGCATCCGGGGCTCGATCTGCGCCTCGGCGAAATGACGGGCCTCGATTTCCCCTCGTATGCGTTCGACGGCGTCATAATGGAATGCAGCCTGTCGCTGTGCGGAATGCAGGAGGAGGCGCTCCACGAGGCGTACTGCGTCCTGAAGAAGGGCGGCAAGCTCATAATAGCGGATCTCTATGTCCGCGAGCCCGACATGCGGGAGGCCGAAAGGGCGCGTCGCGAGGCCCGCGATTTCAGGATGAGGCCGCACGCCGAGGGCGACTGCGGAAGGAACGAGGGCGCCCCGCCCGAATACTGCCTTGGCGGGGCCTTTGTCGCGGACTACCTCATCGAGGCCTGCCTCGACACGGGCTTCGAGAATCCCGCCTGGTCCGACAGGACAGCCCTACTGAACAGCTTCGTGGCCGAAAAGCTGTTTGAATACGGCTCGCTCGCGGAATACTGGAGGTCGATCCTGCCCTCCGGCGCGGGCCTGGACCGCCTCTGCCGCGCGTCGGGCGGCGCGGGGGGCAAGCTGGGATACTTCCTCATGACGCTCGACAAACCGAGGTAAAGGGCATTGGGAACCAAGGAAAGGATATTCGCATACAGGCTCAAGGGCTACTGCTGCAGCCAGATAATAATGGCCATGGCGCTGGAGGATATGGGCAGGGGCGAAAACCCGGACCTGATCGCCGCGATGGGCGGCTTTTGCGACGGGCTCCACGAGGGGCGGCTCTGCGGCACGCTCGCCGCCGCAATCTGCGTGCTGTACATAGCCGAGCCCTACGAGGCGGACCGGACGCTTCGCGCGGAGATCATGGACTGGTTCCTCGACCTCTACGGCAGCTACGAATGCGAGGAGATCACGGGCGGCAAGCCTCTCAACAAGCATTCCATATGCCCGCCGATGCTAGTCGCCGTGTATGAAAGGCTGCTTGATATCGCGCTGGAGGCGAGGATGGGCTGATGTCTGCTGTTTGTCTGCTTTTTATCGAAACGTGCCGGCATGGGCGCTGAGCGGCGGCCGACGGTGATGGACGCCTGGATCGGGCGCAAGATAGGGCTGCGGGCCGGCATAGGCCTGACGCGGCCCGCGCTGGAGGCCTACCAGCTGGAGATGCTGCGCCGGACCATAGCCATGGCGAAGGAAAGGAGCGGCTTCTACGCGGAAAGGCTGTCGGGCATCGACGTGGACAGGGATCTGCGCTCGCTCGGCGACATGGCGAGGATCCCCTTCTCCCGCGAGGACGATCTGCGGGAGCGCGGGCCGCGTATGGCCTGCGTGCCACAGAGCGAGGTGAGCCGCATCGTCACGCTGGAAACGAGCGGCAGCACGGGACGGCCGAAAAGGGTGTTCTTCACCGAGGCCGACCAGGAGCTGACCATAGATTTTTTCCATCACGGCATGAAGAACCTGGTCGACGGATCCGACACGCTGCTGATACTGCTGCCCTGCGCGCGCCCCGGCTCGGTGGGCGATCTGCTGAGGCAGGGCCTCGAAAGGGGCGGCACGGCGGTTTTGCCCTACGGGCAGCTTCCGAGGGACGACGGGTCCGAGGACGGCAGGGTCCTCGCGCTCATCCGGGAAAGGCGCGTGACCTCGCTGGTCGGCGGCCCCGTCGAGATCGCGCGCATAGCGCGGAAATGCCCGGAGGCCGGGGAGAGCGTCAGGACGGCGCTGCTGTCCACGGAATACGTCTCCGAGGAGAACATATCGGCCATCGAGGGAAACTGGGGCTGCAGGGTGTTCGAGCACTACGGCACGACGGAAAGCGGGCTTGGCGGGGCCGTATCCTGCCATGTCAGGGAGGGCTGCCATATACGGGAGGCGGATCTGCTGTTCGAGATAATAGAGCCCGATAGCGGGGAGCCCCTGCCCGACGGCGAATGGGGGGAGATCGTGTTCACCACGCTGACGCGCGCCGCCATGCCGTTCATACGCTACCGCATCGGGGACATAGGGCGCTTCATGCCCGATCCCTGCGCCTGCGGCAGTGTCCTAAAGAGGCTTGACAGGGTCAGGGACAGGGCCGCCGGGAAGGGAGGGGGCCGACGTTGAGCCGGAGCATCGCGGGAAAAACATCAATGGGTTTTGCGGCTGCCGCCCTCTGCGCACAGCTGATCGCGGGCTTCTCGGGCTGCGCGTGGCAGAGCGTCCTGCCCGCTGCGGAAGATCCCGGCGACAGCATCGTGGTTTCGGAATTCTCCTCGGAGTACAGGGCCTTCGAGGCGGCCCTCGACATGGATTTCTCGCGCGAGATAATGGACGAGCTGTCGCGGATAGGCGACGACCCGGCGACGGGCTTCCGCACCTCCGGCTCCGCCGCCGAGGGAAGGGCGGCGGACATCGTGGAGAGGGCCATGCGCGAGGCCGGGCTCAGCGGCATAACCAGGGAGCGGGCCGCCGCGGACGCCTGGACCTTTGCCGGCGCCGATCTTGGCTACGCCGACAGGCGGGGCGAGACGCACAGCATAGCCTTGGGCGGCTACCCTGTGGCCGTGGCGGCCGAGGACGAGGCCGTGATGCTCGTCGATCTTGGCAGGGGCCGGCTCGAGGACTACGAGGGAAAGGACGTCGAGGGGAAGCTCGCGCTCATCGACGTGGCCCCCTCGGACGCGTGGGGCGTGGGCTATCCCGTCTATCAGGCGGGGCTTATGGGCGCGAGGGCGGTCATCGTTATGGCCGGCATGGAGCCTGAAAACGCGGCCAGGCTGTATTCGCCGGAGCTGCGCGGCGTCTCCGGCACGCCTGCGCTGTCCATAAGCGCGGAAGGCGCGGAGGCGCTGCGAAACGAGCTGCGCCGCGCCGAAAACGGCGAGCTCCCCGTGATATTCAACGCGGACTCCACAGTGACGGAGGATGGCGGGACCGCCGTCCTATGGGGGGACATCCCCGGCAGGACGGACGGCGTGATATACATGACGGGCGGGTACGACGGCCTCTACCGCTCCGCCTTCGAGAGCGCGGCGGGCCTGTCCGCCATGCTCGGCATAGCGAAGGCCATGTCGGACAGCGGCTTCGTCCCGGACAAGACGATACGCTTCATAGCCTGCGGCGCCGGCGAATGGGGCGCCTCGGGCAGCCTGTGGGGCTGGGGCGCGGGCGCCTGGGCGCAGATATCGCAGAACCATCCCGAATGGGCGGAATCCGCCTTTGCCGCCATCAACGTGGACGCCTCGCCGCCCATAGCCAAGCAGACGCGCTTCGGCGTAAGCATGCCGCACGAGCTCTACGGCTTCGTCAGCGTGTCCGCCGGGCAGCTCGTCGAAAGCAGCATGTACAACTTCAGCTGGCACGCGCCCGAGAGCGGGCTCGACCCCGTCACGGACTATTTCAGCTGGGCCCTGCAGGGGATCCCCCTGGTGTCCGCAGGCCCGGACGAATCCGGCGGATACCGCGCCGCCTACCGCCACAGCAGCGACGATTCCGTCGAAGCGGCGGGCTTCGACGGCGACGCGTACCGCTTCGGACACATGCTCTACGGAAAGATAGCGATGGATCTTGACGACTGCCTGATACGCCCCCTGGATTTTGGGCGCGTCTTTGCCGCCCTGCTGGCATCCCTGGAAGGGGAGCCCGCCGCCGGCGCGGCCCTGACGGGCGCCCTGCTCGATGCCGCCGACAAGGGCCTCGAGCTGGCGGCGGCCATAGACAAGGCGAATATGGACTACCTGACGGCCCCGGACGATCTTAGGCCCTCCATGGAGGCCATGGCTTTCGGGCTGAACAGGGAGCTGTTCCGCATATTCAAGGGGCTTCGGGACGGCTTTGCGGGGCTGACCTGGCGCGGGGAGGCCGCCTTTTCGTACAGCGGCGCGCGCAGGAACATCGTCGCCCTGCGCCAGGCGCGCGACATGCTCGAGGACGGGGACGCGGAAGGGGCCCTCGACGCCCTGCGGGCGACGGACATGGGGGAGCTGGCGGGTGTGTTCGGGCAGGAGGCGCTCGACCACTTCGCGGGGCTCGACGACGCGGGGACCTGGGCGGAGGGCCGGACCGCCGGCGCCGCCTGCCGCGCCGAGGGCCTAATGGCGGACATATCGCGGAAGATCGCCGACGGAAACCCCGAGCTTCGGCCGGAGATAGACGGGGCGGAGGCCCTGCTGGCCCGCGAGCAGGACATATTCAACGAGATCTGCGCCACGGGGCTCGCCTCGGCCCAGGAGTGCGCGGGGCGCATCGACGGCCTGCTCGCGGACTATCTGGGCGAGGAGGAGTAAACGGCTTTTATCCCGCTCTGCCCGGCCGCTTCGGCGCGAAACGCCGTTTTATGATGGAGGTTTGATATGGCGGATGGCCTGTCTTTCCGCGCCGCAGGGCGCGGCGACTGCGAGCTGCTGCTCGGCTTTATACGCGGCCTGGCCGAATACGAAAAGATGCTCCCGCTGGTGACGGCGACGCCGGAGCTGCTGTCGGAGTGGATGTTTGACAGGCGCGCCGCCGAGGCGCTGTTCGCGGTCGTCGACGGACGCGAGGCCGGCTTCGCGCTGTACTTCCAGACCTTCTCGACCTTCCTCTGCGAGCCGAGCCTGTACCTTGAAGACCTGTTTGTCCTGCCGGAGCGCCGGGGGCGCGGCATCGGCAGGGCGATGCTCGCGGAACTCGCGCGAATCGCCTCGGAGCGGGGCTGCGGAAGGCTCGAATGGCAGTGCCTCGACTGGAACAGGCCAAGCATCGACTTCTACCTCTCGCTCGGGGCGAAGCCGGTGAGCGGCTGGACCTCGTACAGGCTGACCGGCCGCGCGCTCGACGCCATGGCGGAGGATACGGGGGGCAAGGCCTGAGCGGCGCCGCCCGCCTTTTCGTCCAGTTGAGCGCGTGCCGCGCTCAGCCGACCTCGGCGAACAGCTCTATGGCCTCGCTTATGTGCTGCCCTATGCTGCGGGCCTCCGGCGCGATCTCGGGTATCAGGTACTCCGCTATATAGCCCGGCCCCGCGTCCTCGTCCCACATGCGGCTGCCCTGCAGCGTCCTGAGCAGATCCTTGACCTCGCCCAGCCCGCAGTATCTGCGCCCAAGCACGTACTTCCCCTCCACGAGGTCGCCCTCGATGTGGTAGCCGCCCCTGCCCATTATGCCCTCGCAGACGTCCGGGTACTTGTATTTTATTATCATGAAATACAGATAGACCAGCAGCCTTATCATGGAGCCGGGCTTTTCGGGGTTGCGCGTGATCCTGTTCATGGAGTAGAAGACGATGAAGTTCGTCGTGATCTTCTCGATGTCGCGTATGGGCAGGCCGAAAAACGAGTACATGTCCGCCATATGCTTCGAGAACTTGACCTCCTTCAGCCCGTCGCAGTCGCGTATCGACTTGTAGAGGAGATTGTCCACGTACTTGCCGATCTGCGGCATGGGCATCCTGAAGCTGATGTTGAAGAATCTGCGCAGATAGCCCCAGGCGTCCGTGTCATAGCCGTATATGGTCTTTACCAGATGCGTGAACTGCGCGAGATCCAGCGTGAATATGAAGACCAGATCGGGTGAGTTCAGGTAATGCCTTATCAGCTCGAGCGTCTCGACCGCGAAATTCGGCCTGCAGCGGTCAAGCTCGTCCACGAAGACCAGCAGCTTGCCGTTCGGGGGGGCCAGCTTCGCGAGCGCCTTGCCGAAGACCTCGCTCACCTGGCTTATCCTGCGAAAGCCCTCGAAATAGCCGCTGCCCTCGGTCGAATTGCTGCGCGACAGCGCCCTGAGCACGCCGTTGCTGCCTTCCTCCAGAACCTTGGCGAGCTCGACGCTGCTCTTGCGGAAAGCCTCCATGTGCGGCCCGTCGTCGCTGCTCTGGAGCTCGTAGGCCAGCGGGCGGAAGGCGTCGTCAAAATAGTTGTTCCTCCACGCGTTGTAGTATATGGCCTTGTACCTGCTGTACTTGGGCACCTCCGCGATGTAGTTCGCCCACATCCCGATAAGGCTGCTCTTGCCCGTGCCCCAAGGCGAATCGACGCTCACCGACAGGGCGCCTCTCTCGTTGAATATCTCGCCGCCCCATTCGCTTATAAGCTTCATGATGCTCTCGACGAAGGGTTTTCGGTTGAAGACGTCGTCCCTTTCAAACGTAAGATGCGAGTATAGGAAATTGCCCATATGCCCTCCTGCCGCAGCGTGCCGCCGCGAATACCCCATGGCCCAAAATCGCGCGGCACTTCAATTCGGTGTGACAGCCGCGCCCTATGCGGCTATTATACAACAAACGCGAAGCGAAGCAAAGCGTTTGTTGTATCCGCCATGTGCGTTTTCGCCGAAGGCGAAAAAATCGCACGGCACTTCAATCCTTATAATGACCGCGCTCCCTGCGGTTATTATACAACAAAAAAGCGGCGAAGTGAAGCGTTTTTTGCGCGGCCCCTACTCACCTGGCCTGTGGTCCACGTGCTTTACGACGTACTCCTCCAAGCTGCCAATGCCCTCGCTGCGCATGGCCCCGGCTATGTCCGCGCCGACCCACGTCACGTGCCAGGGCTCCGGCGTATAGCCTGTCACGTCGCTGTTTTCCTCCGTGTAGCGCACGATGAAGCCGTAGATATGCGCGTTCTCGGCCACCCATGCCGCCTCCGGCGTCCCTACGAAGCCCCTGAGCGTGCCGGCCGGCCCTATCAGGTCTATCGTCGTGCCCGTGTGGTGCTCGCTATGCCCGGCCCTCGCGCTGTAGGTGTCGGCCGCCTCCCTTCCGTCCTGCGTGACGTATCTGTTGTAGAGCCCCTTCTGGTATTCTATGGTCCTGTACGACGAGGCCGCGCTTATGCGGAAGCCGGCGGCGGAGGCCGCGTCCCGCATGGCTTCGTAGGCCGTCTTCGTGTCCTGCGTCATCCTCTGGCCCGACGAGGTCTCGACCAGGCCGGCCGGCTCGAAGCCGTCGGGCAGCCTGCGGTGCTTGTTTACCATGAGCGGGTGGCTGAAATCCGTTATCGTGGCCACGTCCGTGTAGGGAGGCCTGTCCACATCGGCGTTGACGCGCCACACCACGTCGCCAGGAGGCATTTCGGGGTTTTGGGCGGCATAGGCGGCATATCTGTCCGCCTTGTCGGCCTCGAAGTAGTAAAAACCCTCGAACGCGGCGCCTGCGCCGTCCGTACTGCCGTCCGCGCCATCCGTACCGTCGCCCGCGCCGTCCGTACCGACGCCCGCGCCGTCCGTACCGCAGCCCGCGCCGTCCGTACTGCCGTCCACGCTGTCCGTCCCATCGCCCGCGCTGTCCGTACCGCTGCCCGCGCCGTCCGTGCCGCTGTCCGCGCCGTCCGTACCGTCGCCCGCGCCGTCCGTACCGCCGTCCGCGCTGTCTACACCGCCGTCCGGCGCCCCCCGCGGCGGCGCGTCCTGCGAAACCAGATCCCCCGCACCGTCCCTTTTCTCAATGAAGTCGTCGTACACGCTCTGCGTGAACTTATAGAAGATGAAGGCTATCAGCAGCACGAAAACAAGCGCCATGAGCAGGCGCCCGAAATTGAGCCTCGCTTTTCTGCGTCTCGCAGACATTACTCGCCTCCAGTCCCGCCGTCCGGATCGAAGCCGCCAAGCAGGCCGATGTCCCTCCTGTAGTGGGCCCCTTCAAAGCGTATCCTCTCGACGTTGGCGTAGGCCCTGGCCCGCGCCTCCCCATGGCTTTCGCCGAGCGCCGTCACGCCCAGCACGCGCCCCCCCGCGCTGACTGTGCCGCCCTGCCCGTCGAACGCCGTGCCGGCGTGGTAGACGGCGACGTCGCCGTCCACGCTGTCCAGCCCGCTTATCGGCTTCCCCTTGCCGTAGCTTCCCGGATAGCCGCCCGAGGCGAGGACGACGCAGACCGCCCTGCGGTCGCTCCAGCGCAGCTCCTGCTCCGCCAGCCTGTCCTCCGTGACCGCGAGGAATATCTCCAGCAGATCGCTCTCGAGCCTCGGCAGCACGGCCTGGGTCTCGGGATCGCCGAAACGGTTGTTGAACTCTATCACCTTGGGGCCGTCCTCGGTTATCATGAGGCCGATGAACAGCACGCCCCTGTAGTCCAGCCCGTCCGCCTTGAAGCCCTCGAAGGTCGGCGCCAGTATGCGCTCGCGTATCTCGTCCTCGAGCGCGTCGCTGAACACGAGGCTCGGCGAGTAGCAGCCCATGCCGCCCGTGTTCGGCCCCCTGTCGCCGTCGAAGGCCCTCTTGTAGTCCTGCGCGGACTCCATGGGGACTATCGTGCTGCCGTCCACGAAGCACAGCATGGACGCCTCCGTGCCCACGAGGCATTCCTCGACCACGACCCTGTCGCCGGCGGCGCCGAACACGCGCCGCCCCATCATGTCCTCGATCGCAGCCTCGGCGGCGGCAGGCGTCTCCGCCATGACGACGCCCTTGCCGGCCGCGAGCCCGTCGGCCTTCAGCACCATGGGGAAGCCGAACTGCCCTATATGCTCCAAAAGCTCGGCCTTGTCGTCAAATTCCATGTATTTTGCCGTCGGGATGCCATGCCTTTCGAGGAAGGACTTCGTGAAGCTCTTGCTGGCCTCCAGCCGGGCGCAGCTCCTGTCGGGGCCGAAAACGCGCAGGCCCCTTTCCGCGAGCGCGTCCGTCAGCCCCATGGCGAGCGGGAGCTCCGGCCCGATCACGACTAGGTCCATGGACTTTTCCTCCGCGAACGCCGCGATGCCGCCGATGTCGTCCGCCGCTATATCGACGCATACGGCGTCCGCCGCTATCCCCGCGTTGCCCGGCGCGCAGTAGAGCTCCGAGAGTTTGGGGCTTTGCCTCAGCTTCCGCGCTATGGCGTGCTCGCGTCCGCCGCCGCCGACTATCAAAACCTTCATCCGCACAGTCCCCCGCTACCACTAGGTTCCGAGATGGGCAAAAATGGCGTGCCCTTCACTGGATCACACAAAGTCACTTGAAATCGAGGCTACTTGGCGGGTGCGTCAGTTTTGTCCAGATCGGGTTCTGGGGGCGGATTTT
>JAISXZ010000060.1 GCA_031270275.1 Eubacteriales Family XIII. Incertae Sedis bacterium
CAGATCGGGTTCTGGGGGCGATTTTGGCTCCCGGAGCGTACTAGAAGCTACGTGAGGAAGCCAATAATCGCAGCCAGGTTCCGAGATGGGCAAAAATGGCGTGGCGGGTGAGTAGTAACGAACAGCGACCAGGCAGGAGGTAATGAATTGGGCGGAAAGATGAAGACAATGGACGGCAACACGGCGGCGGCCTACGTGTCATACGCGTTTACGGATGTTGCCGCGATATACCCGATAACGCCGTCTTCGACCATGGCGGAGGAGGTCGATGAGTGGGCGGCCCACGGCGTTAAGAACATATTCGGGCAGACCGTCAAGGTCACGGAGATGCAGTCCGAGGCGGGCGCGGCGGGCGCGGTGCACGGCTCGCTCGCGGCGGGCGCGCTGACCACCACGTACACGGCCTCGCAGGGCCTTCTCCTGATGATACCGAACATGTACAAGATAGCCGGCGAGCTGCTGCCGGGCGTGTTCCACGTCAGCGCCAGGACGCTGGCGGCGCACGCGCTCTGCATATTCGGCGACCACTCGGACGTCATGTCCGCGAGGCAGACGGGCTTTGCGCTGCTGGCTTCGGGTTCCGTCCAGGAGGCCATGGATCTCGGCGCCGTTGCCCATCTCTCCGCCATAAAGTCGAGGCTGCCCTTCCTGCATTTCTTCGACGGTTTCAGGACTTCGCACGAGGTCCAGAAGATAGAGGCCCTTGACTACGACGATCTCAAGGGGCTTGTTGACATGGACGCGCTGCGGGAGTTCAGGGCGCGCGCCCTCAACCCCGAGCATCCCGTGATACGCGGCACCGCGCAGAACCCCGACATATTCTTTCAGGCGAGGGAGGCAGCGGCGCCCTTCTATGAGAGGCTTCCGGGCATAGTCGATGGCTATATGGACAGCATAGGCAGGCTGACGGGGCGCAGCTACAAACTGTTCGACTACGTGGGCGCGCCCGACGCGGAATGCGTCATAGTCGCCATGGGCTCGGTGTGCGAGACCATAGAGGAAAGCCTCGACAGGCTGCTTGCGGACGGCAGGAAGCTGGGCCTCGTCAAGGTAAGGCTCTACCGCCCCTTCGTCGCCGAGCGTTTCCTCGCGGCCATCCCGAAGACGGCCAGGCGCCTGTGCGTGCTGGACAGGACCAAGGAGCCCGGCGCGCCCGGCGACCCGCTCTACCTCGACGTAAAGGCCGTGCTGTACGCGGAGAAGGACCCGCCCGAGGTCTATGCCGGCAGATACGGGCTCGGCTCGAAGGACACGACGCCCGGCATGATAGCGGCGGTCTACGACAACATCGAGAGCCCGTCGCCCAAGGACCGCTTCACCATAGGCATAGACGACGACGTCAGCGGCAGCTCGCTGAGCTGCGTGCCGGGCTTCTCCAGCGAGCCGGAGGGCACGATAAGGTGCAAGTTCTGGGGGCTCGGCTCCGACGGGACCGTGGGCGCCAACAAGACGGCGATAAAGATAATAGGCGACGAGACGGACATGTACGCGCAGGGATATTTCGCCTACGACTCCAAGAAGTCCGGCGGCGTGACCATATCGCATCTGCGCTTCGGCAGGAGCCCCATAAAGTCCTCCTACCTGATAAACAGCGCGGACTACGTGGCCTGCCACAACCAGGCCTATCTCACGCAGTACGACATGCTCAAGGATCTGAGGGAGGGCGGCATATTCCTGCTGAACTGCATATGGGCGCCGGAGGATCTCGAAAGCATGCTGCCGGCCAGCGTGAAACGGGCGCTGGCGGCGAAGCGCGCGCGGTTCTACATCATAGACGGCGTGCGCATAGCGGACAGGATCGGGCTGGGGAACAGGATAAACATGGTCATGCAGGCGGCCTTTTTCAGGCTAACGGACATCATGCCCCTGGACGACGCGGTAAGATACCTGAAGGACGGCATCGTCAAAGCGTACGAAAAGAAGGGGCAGAAGGTCCTGGACATGAATTTCGCGGCCGTGGACGAGGGCGTAAAGAGCCTCGTGCAGGTGGAGATCCCCGCCGCCTGGGCGGACGCGGGGGACGAGGCCCCCGCCGGCGGGAAGCTGCCCGCGTTCATAGAGGAAGTGCTTGCGCCCATGAACAGGCAGGAGGGCGACAGCCTGCCCGTCAGCGCGTTCTCGGGAAGGGAGGACGGCAGCTTCCCGCCTGGGACAGCCGCCTACGAAAAGAGGGGCGTCGCGGTGCACGTGCCGCGCTGGGTTGGCGGAAACTGCATCCAGTGCAACCAGTGCGCCTTCGTGTGCCCGCACGCCGCGATAAGGCCGATACTGCTCGACGCCGGGGAGAAGGCCGCGGCGCCGGAGGGCTTTGCCACGCTTAAGGCCATAGGCAAGGGGCTAGAGGGCCTGGAGTACCGCATGCAGGTCTCGCCGCTCGACTGCCTCGGCTGCGGCAACTGCGCCGACGTATGCCCCGCGAAGACAAAGGCCCTCGAGATGTCCCCCCTCGGCGGGGAGCTAGGCGAGAGCGCGAACTGGGAATACGGCGCTGGCATTCCGGCGAAGGGCGGCCTGGTCAGCCGCGACAGCGTGAAAGGCAGCCAGTTCGCCAAGCCCTACATAGAGTTCTCGGGGGCCTGCGCCGGCTGCGGCGAGACCCCGTACATAAAGCTCATAACCCAGCTTTTCGGCGACAGGATGATGATTGCGAACGCGACGGGCTGCTCGTCCATATGGGGCGCCTCCGCGCCCTCCATGCCCTACTGCGCCGACGAGAAGGGCAGAGGCCCCGCCTGGGCGAACTCCCTGTTCGAGGACAACGCGGAATACGGCCTGGGCATGGCGCTGGCGAACAGGCAGGCGAGGGACAGGATCGCGGAGTGCATCGGGATCCTGCTGGCATCGGGCGTGTCGGACGGGCTCAGGGAGGCCGGCGAGGCGTGGCTGGCGGGCAGGGAGAGCGGCGCCGGCTCGCGCGAGGCGAGCGACAGGCTGCTCGACGCCCTGGAGGGGGAGGAAGCGGGCGGCGCGGACGCGGCGCGCGCCAAGGCTGAGATACTGGAGCGCGGGGACTGCCTTGTGAAGAAGTCCGTATGGGCGCTGGGCGGCGACGGCTGGGCCTACGACATAGGCTATGGCGGCCTCGATCACGTGCTGGCCTCGGGCGAGGACATAAACGTGCTGGTGTTCGACACGGAGGTCTACTCGAACACGGGCGGCCAGGCCTCCAAGTCCACGCCCGCGGCGGCCATAGCGAAGTTCGCCGCATCCGGCAAGCGCATAAAGAAGAAGGATCTCGGGATGATGGCGATCTCCTACGGCTACGTGTACGTGGCCCAGGTGGGGATGGGGGCCGACAGGAGCCAGTTCATAAAGGCCGTGCTGGAGGCGGAGAGCTACAACGGCCCGTCGCTGATAATATGCTACGCGCCCTGCATCAACCACGGCCTGCGAAAGGGCATGGGCAAGACGCAGGAGAACATCAAAGATGCCGTCGAGGCCGGCTACTGGCATCTGTTCCGCTACAACCCGCTGAAGAAGGCCGCAGGCGAAAACCCGTTCACGCTCGACTCCAAGCCGCCCAAGGCCAGCTTCAGGGACTTCATACTCGGGCAGGTGCGCTACTCCGCGCTTTCGGCGGAGTTCCCCGAGGTCGCGGACAGCCTGTTCGCGGCGGCCGAGGCGGACGCAAACGAGCGCTACGAGGGCTACAGGCGGCTGTCCGGGGCGTGAGCGGCGCAGCGCGGCGGGTTTCAGAAATAGGGTAACGGCTTTTTACGGCAAAACGAAAGGTGTTTTTGGATGAAGGCTACTTTTATCGAGCGTGTTGACAACGAAACAAAATTTTCCATGGAATTTGGCGCCGAAGAATTTGAAAACGCCCAAACCGAGGTATATAAGAATACGAGGCACAAGTTTGCCATCGACGGCTTTCGGAAGGGCAAGGCGCCCAAGAAGCTCATAGAGCTGCGCTACGGGGAGGACGTGTTCTTCGAGGACGCCATCGACAGGCTTGTCTCGGCTGCCTACCCGCACTCCCTGGACGAGCTTGGCATAGAGCCTGTGGACAGGCCGGGCATGGACTTCAGCGAGATCAAGAAGGGCGAGGGCTTCACCGTGACGACCAGGGTGACGGTGCCGCCCGCAGTGAACGCGAAGGACTACATCGGCGTGAAGGTGAAGGCCGTAAGGCACGAGGTCGCGGACGCGGAAGTGGACGCGGAGATTGCGGCGCTGCAGGACCGCAACTCGAGGCTTGTGCCTGCGGACAGGCCGGCGGAAAGCGGCGACACCGTGCTCATCGACTACGCGGGCTCCATCGACGGCGAGCTTTTCGAGGGCGGCAGCGCCGAAAGGCAGTCCCTGAAGCTGGGTTCCGGGAGCTTCATCCCCGGATTCGAGGACCAGCTCATAGGGGCGGTCCCCGGAGCGGAGCCCGACATCAAGGTGTCCTTCCCGGAGGACTACCATGCGGAGCGGCTTGCCGGCAAGGAAGCGGTCTTCCGTTGCCTGGTCCACGAGGTAAAGGCCGAAGAAAAGCCCGAGATCAACGACGAGTTCGCCCAGGACGTCAGCGAATTCGACACCTTGGGCGAGCTTAAGGCGAGCATAAGGCAGAGGCTGGAGGATTCCGCGCTCCGGGGCGGCGAGTTCGCCATGAAGAACAGCATGCTCGAGGCCATATTCAACGCCAACGAGGTGGACATACCCGCCGCCATGGTGGAGACCCAGATCGACGAGATGATGGACGAGCTGATGCAGCAGCTGCGCTATCAGAAGCTGGATCCCAAGGGCTATCTGGAATATATCGGCAAGAGCCCGGAGGAGCTGCGCGAGAGCATGAGGGGCGACGCCTTCCAGAAGGTCAAGACGCGCCTGCTCATAAAGGCCATAGCCGAGGCGGAGGGCATAGAGGCGGACGGCGACGAGGTCGAAAAGGAGATCGACGCCCTTGCGGCCCAGTACAGGACCGACCCCGCGAAGCTGCGGGAGGGCCTGAACGACGAGAGCAGGAAGCTCATAATGGCGGACGTCCGAAACAGGAAGACGGTGGACTTCCTGTTCGAAAAGGCCGTTATAGAGGAGTGAGCTTCGGGGGTTCCGGGATGGGCAAAATGGCCTGGCGGCCTAGTGGCAACAACTTAAATGAAGGCATTAGGGCGCCGCGTCAGTTTTGTCCAGATCGGGTTCTGGGGGCGATTTTGGCTCCCGGAGCGTACTGGAAGCTACGTGAGGAAGCC